>JAKEHA010000048.1 GCA_022615275.1 Candidatus Latescibacterota bacterium | reverse complement strand
GCCGCGAAGCGGCTCGCCGAGCGCGGCCCGCTCCCCGAGCCCGAGGCGATCGACATCGCGATCGGCGTGGCGCGGGCGCTCGAGTACGCCCAGGAGCACGCGATCGTCCACCGCGACATCAAGCCCGACAACGTCGTCGTCGACCGCGATAGTCGCGCCCGCGTCCTCGACTTCGGCCTCGCCATGCCGAAGGGGGAAACCCGCCTCACCGCCGAGGGAACGACGGTCGGCACGATGCATTACATGTCGCCCGAGCAGGCGACCGAGACCGAAGTCGATCGCCGCACCGACGTCTGGTCGGTCGGCGTCGTGCTCTACGAAATGATCGTTGGGGCGGTGCCGTTTCAGGCCGACCACGAGCCCGCCACGATCTATTCGATCCTCAATGAACCGCACCAGCCGCTCACGGAACGGCGCACCAACGTTCCCCTGGAACTGGAACGGGTTGTCGATAAAATGCTCGCGAAGAATCGCGCGGAGCGGTACCCGAGCATGGAAGACGTGCTCGTCGACCTGCGACGCGTGCGCGCGGGTACGACGACCGCCGTAAGTGGCCGCAAGCGTGGCAGAAGCAATAGAACGCGAACCGTGGTAGCCATTTCGGCCGCGGCGGTCGCGGTGGCGGCGTTGGGCATTTGGTTCGGCCGTGGTGTCCGCGGCACTTCGGTCGCCAAGTCGATCGCCGTGCTGCCGTTCGTGAACATGAGCGACGATCCCGGCAACGAATACTTCTCGGACGGCCTCTCGGAAGAACTCCTGAACGCGTTAGCGCGCCTCGGCGACCTGCGCGTCGCCGCGCGAACCTCGTCGTGGCGGTTCAAAGAGCGCAACGACGGCGTGGCCGACGTCGGCCGCGAGCTCAACGTCGCGACCGTGCTCGAGGGCAGTGTGCGACGCTCCGGCGAGCGCCTTCGCATCACGGTGCAGCTCGTCAACGCGCGCGACGGCTTCCACATGTGGTCCGAAACCTACGATCGCGAGCTGGGCGATGTGTTCGCAATCCAGGAGGAAATAGCTAACGAGGTGGTGAGAGAGCTCAAGGTACGGTTGCTGCAGGAGGAAAGCACTCAGTTGGCTCGACGGCCGACGGAGAACTTGGATGCGTACGAAGCGTACCTTCGCGGCAAGCACGAGATGGTCCGCCGCACCAGTGCGGCGCTGGGAACCGCCGTGGGCCACTTCAAACGCGCCGTCGCGTTGGATCCCGAGTTCGCGCTCGCGTACGTGGGCCTGGCGGACGCCCTAATGCTGCACGGTACCTACGGCGTGGCTTCGCAAGACGAGTTCTTTCCCGAGATCGAGCGATCGATTGACAAGGCCATCGACATCGATGATCGTTTGGGCGAAGCCTATGCGTCGCTTGCTAGCTTGCGAGAATACCAGGATCGATGGGCGGAAGTCGCCCCACTCTACGAGCGCGCGATCGAGCTGGCCCCAAGCTACGCCACCGCCTACCATTGGTACGGGATCTCGCTCATGGAATCCGGCTCTGAGCCGGCCAAGGCCGGCGACTTGCTTCGCAAGGCGGTCGAGCTGGATCCACTCTCGCCGGTGATCAACCTGGCCTATTCGAATCATCTGCAGCGAGTCGGCCGGTTCGACGAGGCGATGGGGCGGATCGAGCGCGTTCTGGAACTCGACGACTCGTTTCCGGGTGCGCACGTCACGTTGGCCGACCTGTACTACCGCGAGTACGGGCGGGTTGACGAGGCGCTGGCATCGATCGACCGGGCCATCGCACTCGACCCCGGCAACGTCGCGCTGCTCTTCACTCGTGCGGACTATCTCGCGGGCGCGGGCCGTGTCGACGATGGGATTGCCGCGTGTCGAGCCGCGGTCGACGCCCATCCCGACTTTTCAGGGGGACTCAAGCTCGCGGGCGACATGTATCGCAAACTCGGCCGTCTCGAAGAAGCATTGGCGTCGTATCGACGGGCCGCCGAGGTTGAACGCGAGGATTTCTGGGGGGAGTTCTTTTGCGCGATCGTACTTTTTAGTATGGACGACGAGGAAGCGGTCGAAGCGTACATCGAGCGACTGCCACCGATACAATCCGGGCTAGTCGAGATCGTCTATCGTCTTTGCCGCGAGGAGCTGGACCGCGCGGAGGAGAAAGTGGAGGAGCTGGTCGCGCGGGCGGGGGCCGATTTTCTCAGGGACACCGACGCCGACATCGCGCTCCGGGAGGGACGTCATGCCGACGCGCTGGCCCAATACCAGCAGGCGTTTCCGGAGTTGCTCGGAGATTCCGATGTGCGCATTCACTCGGGCAACCTCGATCCGGCCCTCCGAATCGCGGCAGCACGGATTGGAACCGGCGAGACCGAACGCGCGCTATGGCTCCTCGGGAAGTGCGCGACCTACCTCGAGTCCCTCCCCGAAACCGAGCGCCACTACGAGTTCGGCCGGCAGCTCGCGGAAGTGTATGCGCTCCAGGGCCGCAAGCGGGAGGCGCTCGATGCGCTCACGAGCAGAGTCGACGGGGGGCTGCGCGACGAATGGTGTACCACGTTGCGCTCGCCCATGCTGGATTCGATTCGCGACGATCCGGAGTTCGTGGCCGTCTACGACGAAGTGAAGAACGACGTCGCGCGTATGAGAGCACGGCTGACGGCGGCGGATCGCACGCCGCCGTGAGTCCACGTCCCCGTTGAGATGTCGGGGCGATCGCGCTATGCTTGGCCAATGAACATTCCTAGCTCTCTCGGCCTCGCCGCCGTGCTGCTTGCTCTGCTCACGGCGACCGACGCGCCCGCCCAGATCGTGGCCGGCGATTCCGTGATTGCACCCGTGCAAGGCGTCTCCCACGCGATCGAGAGCACGGTCGCGTTCTTCATCGACGAGAAGGACCTCCTCCCCGAGAGCGTCGCGTACGACCCCAAGGACAAGTCGTTCTACGTCGGCAGCACGCGCAAGGGCAAGGTCGTGCGGGTGGATGCGAGCGGCAACGCGAGCGACTTCATCACGCCGCGCCAGGACGGTCTTTGGCAGGTGATCGGCATCAAGATCAATCCTACGCGCCGCATCCTGTGGGCGTGCAGCTTCGACGGCGAGAATCTCGAAGGTTACAAACCGAGCGACGCGCGTGCGACCGGCGTGTTCGCGTTCAACCTGGACACCGGCACGCTGGTGCGCAAGTGGACGATCGAGAAGCCGGGCGAGGTGCACGCGTTCAACGACCTCGTCATCACGCGCGGCAACGACGCGTACGCCACCCACATGTTCGACGACGCCGCGATTTACAAGATCTCCGACAAAACGCAGGCGCTGGAAGTCCTCGCGCGACCGGCGGGGTTGAAGGACCCCAACGGCATTACCATAACGCCCAACGAAGCAACGCTCTTCGTGGCGGGCGCCGACGGGATCTACGTCGTGGATCGCGCGACGGGCGCGTCGCGTGCGCTGCAAGTGGCGGCGGACGACCCGCTCGCCGCAATCGACGGTCTCCACTACTATCGAGGCAGCCTGATCGCCGTTCACATGACCAGCGTGCGGCGCCACCGCCTCGACGACGCACACACGCGCGTGGTGAGCACGGAAGTTCTCGAAGCCGACCATCCCCTTTTCGACGTTCCCACCACCGGCGTCATCGTGAGCGACGACTTCTTCTACGTCGCCAACTCGCAGTTCAACGCGGTCCAGAAGGACGGATCGCTCTTGCCGATGGACCAATTGAACGAGCCCGCGATTCTCAAACTGCGCCTGAAGTAGGTCGTACCACGCTTCACTGGGCCCCGTAGTAGATCCGTTGGGTCACACTCGAATCACCCGGTTCCGGCGCCCACGTCCCCGATTGGAAGTCGAGCCAGCGTTCGGACACCTTGGTGTAGAACACGCGCAGCGACGGCTCGAAGCCCATCAAGGAGTCCAACATTTCGTAGGCGATGGGCGCGAGGCTCGCACTCGCGACCCCGAGAACCGCGTTGAGACCGCGCCCCGCTGCAACGAGGGACGGCGCCTCAAAGAACACCGTGCCGTCGCGATAGTCGACGCCCGGTACGCCGTTCAACGCCTCCAGGCTCGTGGGCGGGTTCGCGCGTACGCCGACCTCGACCGGCGCGCGCACCGCGATGGCTCGCGAGTTATCGAGGTTTTTCACCGCGCGTGACGCCGCGGCTTCCAACTCCGCATGCGCATCGTCCAGGGGACGGAGTATGACACTCGACGCACTCGTAGCCGTCTTCACAGCCACGTACCCGATCCACGGCAGCGTCGACAAATCGCCCGCCAGTCTGTCGTCACCGGACACCAGAATCAACGGTACGCCGACCTCTCCCCAAAGAAGCGCCTGCCATTCCGCTTCGGTGATGGTTTGCCCGTTGACCAGGAGCTCCATCCCGTAGCCGCACGTGTGGGGTGCGAAGCCGCCACTCCCGGGTTTGCAGTGCACGCCGACCACGACGACGGCGTCATACGCGCCCGCTTCGACGAGGTCGAACTCCCAGAATACCGAGTCACGTTCGACATGGCGCGCGCGTCCATCGATCTCCTCGAGCAGCACATCGGGATTGTTGCTTCCGCTTCCGTGAAAGTCCACGAGGTCAACGCGCGTCGCGCCACCCGCAAACAGGCCCGCCACGACCGCGTTGACGTCGCCCGTCAAGAGTTCGCGGCCACGTTCGTACTCGGGGAAGTTCGCGTCGAACATCCTCCAGTTGTCGAGGCCGGATACGCCTTCCATGTCATAGGCGAGCAGGATCGATAGGCCGTCGGTCGCGTCCACGCGAGTCGGTACTTCGCTCCAGGGTGCGGATCCGACCCCGTTCGAATCGCGCCGTTCACAACCCGTGCACGCGAGAAGCAAGACAACGCAGGAGATCATGTGACGACTCACGCGGGTGCTCATGCTTTCATCCTACCACACAACCGGGAAGGGCCCGGTCGCCGAGTGAAAACACGTACCTTCCTTCCCGTGTTATATTCTCCGTGGCCGAGAACGACAGCCATGTCCCCCGACCAAGACGTCACCCAGTGGCTCCGCCAGATGAGCGAGGGAAACCCCGCGGCGCTGGACCGCGTGGTCGCCCTGTTGTACGACGAGCTGCGCGCGATGGCGCGCAGCCGGCTCGCGGACGAACGCAAGGGCCACACCTTGAGTGCGACGGCCGTCGTCAACGAGGTGTATCTCAAGCTGGCCCGTCAGCACCGCATCGCCGCTCCCGATCGCACGCGCTTCCTCGCGGTCGCCGCCAATACCATGCGCCGCGTGCTCGTCGACTACGCGCGCACGCGGCGGCGCGCGAAACGCGGCAGCGGTGACGCCAACGTGCCGATCGAGGACGTCGAGCACCTGATCCTTTCCGACACCGAAGCCGACGAAGTCCTGGCCCTCGACGCCGCGCTGACGCGCTTGGCGGAGATCAACCCACGCGGCGCCGAGGTCGTACAGCAGCGTTTCTACGCCGGCTTGTCGCTCGAAGACACGGCCGCGCTCCTGGGCGTGTCGACCAAGACCATCCAGCGCGACTGGATCGCCGCGCGCGCGTGGCTGCGCAAGGAAGTCGCGCGCGAGCTCGACCTGTGATGTCCCGTTTCGACGACGTTCGTCGCCATTGGACGCGACCACGCCATGCCCAATAGCAACTGGCAACGGATCGAGCAGCTCTTCTTCGACTGCCTCGAGCGATCGGGCGAGGATCGCGCGCGCTTCCTTTCCGACGCGTGCGCGGACGACGACGCCCTGCGCGCGGAAGTCGAGGCCATGCTCGTCGCCCACGAAGGCGATCGGCGCCTGAGCCCGGAGCGATGGGAGGACACCTCTCGAACTTCGGATGCGCTCATCGGCACTCGCATCGGACCCTATCGCATAGAGCGTGTCATCGGACACGGCGGCATGGGCGAAGTCTACCTCGCGTCGCGCGACGACGCACAGTACGAGCACCGGGTGGCGGTGAAGTTGATGCGCGCCGACGCGCGCGCGCCCGAGCTGTCGGAGCGTTTTCGACGCGAGCGACAGATCCTTGCCCACCTCGAGCATCCCAACATCGCCACACTATTGGACGGCGGGGTGAGCGACGACGGCCGTCCGTACCTGGTCATGCAATACGTCGACGGCGTCGCGATCACCGACTACTGCGATCAACACGCGCTGTCGCTGCGCGAGCGTCTGGTGCTGTTTCGATCGGTGTGTGCGGCGGTCCAGGCGGCGCACGTGCAGCTGGTCGTGCATCGCGATCTGAAACCCGCCAACATACTCGTCACGGCTTCGGGAGAGGTGAAGCTCCTCGACTTCGGCATCGCCAAGCTGCTGGACCCCGCTCCCGACGCGACCTTCACGCGGCCGCTCGAGCGCGTCATGACGCCCGAGCACGCGGCCCCGGAGCAAGTGCGCGGCGAGCGGGTCACGACCGCCACCGACGTCTACGCGCTGGGTGTGCTCCTCTATCAGATGCTCACGGGCGAGCGACCGTTGAAGCTCCCCTCGAGCGCCGCGAGCGAGGTCGAACGCATCATCTGCGAAGTCGAGCCCGCCGCCCCGAGCTCGGTGGCCAAGACCGACGCGCGCGCGCTGCGCGGCGACCTCGACCGGATCGTGCTGATGGCGCTGCGCAAGGAAGCCGCGCGACGCTACCAATCCGCGCAAGAGTTCGACGCCGACATCGGAAGGTACCTGGCGGGGCTCCCCGTCGTCGCCGAGCGCGACACCTTCCGTTACCGCGCGCGCAAGTTCGCGGGACGCCACCGCTGGGGGGTCGCGGGCGCGGCCGCCTTCGTCGCGGTCGCCGTCGCGTTTCTGGTCGTCACGGTGCAGCAGTCGCACCGCGTCGCGGTCGAACGCGATCGCGCGGTGGCGGAGAGAAACAAGGCGGAGAAGGTGGTCGGGGTGCTGACCGACCTGTTCGAGCAATCGAACCCGCTCGTGGCGCCCGGCGGCGACACCCTGCGGGTGGGCGACTTCGTCGCCAAGAGCGAGCAGTCCGTGGCCGGGATGACGGATGCGCCCGACGTGCAGGCGGCCTTGTGGGAGACGCTCGCGGAGATACACAAGGCGCGCAGCAACCCCGGGCAAGCACGCGTGTTGTTCGAACGGGCGCTGGCCTTCTACGGAAGCGACGACGCGCACGCACTCGACGCCGCTCGCGTGCTGCACAGCCTCGCCCAACTCACGATGTTGGAGAAGGGGGGAGCCGCCGCCGAGCCGTTGTTCCGCGAATCGCTGGCGCGCCAGCGCGCCTTGCTCGGGGAATCGCACGCGGACGTCGGCACGGCGATGATGGACCTGGCCAGCGCGATCATGGCGATCAAGACCGATGAAGCCGCGCGCCTGTTGGACGGCTCCCTTGCCATCAGCCGGCAGCAGCCGTCGAGCGACGACGTCAACTTGGCGGCGAACTACAACGCGCTGGCGATGCTGTATCGTTCGCAAATGGACTTCGAGCAGGCGCGCACGCAGTTCGAGCGTTCGCTCGAGATCCTCAAGCGCACCCTTCCTCGGGACCATCCCTACATCGTAACGGTCACGCACAACCTGGCGGCGACCTACGGCTCGCTCGAGGACGTCGCGATGGCCGAGACGCTGGAGCGCGAGGTCATCGAGTCCAGACGCCGCGTGTTCGGCGACGACTCGCCGGAGACGGCGCTGAGCATCGAGGCCCTGGCCATCATGTTGACCGATGGAAAACGTTACGACGAAGCACTCGGGTTGTACATGGAAACCCTGCGCGTTCTCGAGCGTGCGTGGGGCCCCGACAATGCGAGCGTCGGGAGTACCTGTCGCAACATCGGCGTGTTGATGGCGCTGCGCGAGAAACCGGCGGAGGGAGTGCCCTACCTGGATCGCGCGATGACGATCATCGCGCGCGGCGGGCGCCCTCGCAACTCTGCGGACGCGTTCATCTCCATGCAGCGATCGTTCGTCGCGTACGCCGCGCAGCGCCCCGGGGCGCTCGCGGACGCGCAGCGCGCGCTGGCCGAGATCGACAGCCTCACGCGAAGTCTGGACCAGTCCTATCGCGTCATCGGCCGCGAAATGGTCGCCACCATGCTTTTCGACCAAGGCCAGTCCGCGGAGGCGGAGCCACTGTGTCGCGAAGCGGTCGACATCGATACGCGTCAACTCAAGGAAGGCAACCCGCGCCTGGCACTCGGGCGCTCGCTGCTCGGGGCGATTCTCGTGGCCCAGGGTCGAACCGACGAGGGCCGCGAGCTGTTGCGCTCCAACCACCACCGCGCGCTCTCGTGGGGAATGACCTATCCGTTGGAGCGTGCCGCGATCGAGAAAGCGATGCGCGCCGCCGGTCTCCCCGCGAGCTAGTCGCCCCTCCCTCTGCCCGCGCAGATTCCTTGTCCTTTCCGGGCCTCGGTTGTCGCGAATGACGACAGCAGGATCCGAACACGACGTTCGTCGGTCCCGAGGAGGCCCTAATGAAGACCTATTCCAAGTATCGCTTTCACGTCGCGCGCATCATCGCGTGTGCAGCGCTCGTGGCATCGCTCTCCAACTGCTCCGACGACGCAACGTCGGTGGCAACCACGCCCACGAACACGTCGAGTACACAACCACTGCGCATCACGTACGAGCATCCCATGCCGCCGCCGGTCCGTATCGCGGGCATGGCGGGTTTCGGGCTCGCAGGGGCCGCGGTGTGTTCGGACCAAGGCTTCGTGGCGATCATTCTGGGGAGCACGTGGCGCGTGTTGAACACGGGTCGCTCGGTGAACTTCAACGCGGTGTGGGGTACGTCCCCGAACGACTTCTACGTCGTCGGCGACCGGGGGTGCGTCCTGCATTGGGACGGCGCCGCGTTCACGGACATCGACACCGGGTATTCCGACGAGTTCACGGCCGTGTGGGGAGCCGGCACGGACGACGTCTGGTTTTGCGCCCGCAGTATCCTCGTGCACTGGGATGGTGCCGCCGCCACGCCGTACGAGTCGCCCGCACTACCCTCGGGCACCTACTACGCGATCCACGGATCGTCGTCGACCAACGTGTACGCCGTGGGCTTCAACGGACTCGTCGCGCGCTGGGATGGCGCGTCGTGGTCGTCGGTAACCACCGGGCTGGTGGCGACCACGCTCAACGCGGTCTTCGTGACCGGTGACGAGGTGTTCATCGGCGGGAGCAACAAAAAACTCTGGCACTACGACGGCACGTCGTGGTCGTCGTTCACGGCCACGACCTCGAGCGCGTTTGACGACTTCTCCGTCGTGACCGGTACCGGCGCCAGTGCGGTGTACGCGCTCGGCCAGGCCCGACTGATGTACCGCTGGGACGGCACGAATTGGAGCGACTTTTCCGACCCGTTCTTCAATTCGACCTACAACTTCTTCAGCGGGTATGCGTACGGCGTCGGTCTCGCCACCGGGGGAGACTACAATGCCGCCAGCAGCAACGTCGCCATCTACAACAGCGTGTCGTGGGCGCCGCTGTCCGACGGCGTTGCCAGTGACGCACTGTGGGACGTGTGGACGTTCGACGCGAATCATGCCTACGCGGTCGGCGACGGCGGCACGATTCTCGAACGCGACGCGGCCGGTTGGTCCAACGTCACCCACGGCCTCACCACCGAGTCGCTCTACACGGTGTGGGCATCCAGCGGCAGCAACGTGTACGCCGCCGGTGAAGGCGGCGTCGTGGTCCGTTTCGACGGCAGTTCGTGGGCACCCGTCAATACGGGCCTCGGTACGGTGCCTCTCTACGACATCTCCGGCCAAGGCCCCAACGACACTTGGATCGTCGGGTCGGAGGCGCTGTGGCATTGGGACGGTGTAACCTAGACCGATCGGTGGAGCGAGCTCCCGAATCCCAACGCCTCCTACCTCAGGGTCTTGGTCGCGGCGACCGGCGAAGTCACACTCGGCGGCGATGGACTCGTACAGTTCGACGGCACCACCTGGACGCAGATTCCCATCAAGATCGGCGGGTTCAGTTACGTCCAGCACATGTGGGGCGAATCCGCCGACAATATCTGGATCGGTGACTATCTCGGCACGTTGCAGTGGGACGGGTCCGACACCAAGGTCCGCTGGCCGAGCGGCTCGGGGACGTTCCCCGTGCTCGCGGGAGCGGACGACGACAACGTGCTGGCCGGCGTGGCCGGCAAGTTGGTCCGATTCTCCGCGAGCGGACCCAGCGCCGTGCCGTTCGCTACCGGCTCCACTCTCAACGGCGCGCACACGGGGGCCGACGGAACCACGTACTTCGTCGGGTACTACGGACTCATCGTTCGCGTCGAGTAAACACCGTGGCCATCACGCGGCGCATACGCTCGCTCTTACTTCAAAAGAACGAGCTTGCGTGCCGGGGGGTCGGACGACTCCCCCCAAAAAAGGCGAAGCCCGGCCCCCGAGTGAGACGGACTCGAGTGACCGGGCCTCCCCCCTTAACGGCGGTTGGTCCGTCGTTTACTTCAAGAGCACCATCTTCCGCTGCTGGACGAAGTCACCCGCCCGCAGCCGGTAGAAATAGACGCCCGAGCTCAAGCGAGACGCGTCGAAGTCGACCGTGTGGCGGCCGATGCCCTTCGACTCGTCGAGAAGCGTCGCTACCCGGCGGCCCGCCGCGTCGAAGACCTCCAGCACGACGTCGCTTTCCGACGCCAGCGTGAAGGAGATCGTCGTGCGTGGGTTGAACGGGTTGGGATAGTTCTGTCCGAGCGAGCTCTCCGAGGCGATCGGCTCCGAAGTCGGTTCGATCGTCGGGACGTCGCCCTCGCGGTCGACGCGCGCGATCTCGGCGACCTGGGACGCCCCCGCCGTCGTCGTCGCGCGCCACGTGATGGCGTCGACGTAAACATCGTCAATGTTGTTGCTCGCGTCGCAGCGGAAGCGAATACGTGCTCCCGTCGGGAACACGTACGTCCCGTTGTTCAACGTGATCGTGGCGACGTAGAACGAGCCGTTGTTGAAGCTCGTCCCGGCTACGTAGTTCGCCACGATCTGATACGACGAACCGTTGTAGTACTCGACGTAGAAGTTCTCGCCCGTTTCCATGCTCTGGGCACGGAAGTAGAACTCGATCTGCTGGGTTTGGTATCCGGACACGTTACGGGCCGTAGTCGTGTAGAACGACGACCCCACGCCGGAATTGTCCTGGATGTCGACCGCGTCGGTGCCCTGCCACGCGTAGGTGCCCCCCGTGTAGCGGGCGCAGTCGGCACCACCGTCGGTGTAGCTGCCGAAGTTGGTCTCGAAATCGTCGTACGTGATCGTGACCCAGGTGACGCCACCGCTGGTCACGTTCACATAGGCGTTTTTGACCTCGGGGTCGCTGCCGCACGCGTTGGTGGCCGTCAGCGTGACGTTGTAGGTGCCTGCCGCCGTGTACGCGTGGCTCGGATTCTGCGCCGTCGAGGTGCCGCCGTCGCCGAAGTTCCAGCTCCAGCTGGTCGGGCTGCCCGTCGACAGGTCGGTGAAATTCACCGTCAGCGGTGCGGTCCCCGAGGTCGGGGTTCCGGAGAAGTTCGCCGTCACGAGCGGCGTGCAACCGCCGCCCCCGCCCACCGCGGCATTGATATCGACCATGCCGTAGCCGCTGTAGCGGTCCCAGCCGCTGCCCGACTCCACGTTGACAATGTCCTGCGCGGTGCTCGTGAGCTGGGCCTTGATCTGCGCCGGTGTGTACGACGGATTCTTCGACTTGATCAACGCACACACGCCCGCCGCATACGGCGTCGCGCACGAGGTGCCGTTGAAATACGGCTCGTAGTCGCCGCTGCGATAGCCGCCCGCACCCTGGATGTCGGTCGTATAGAGGATCGTGGGCGCGATGATGTCGACCGCACCCGCGGCGTTGGCCGTGTTGGTGCCGTAGTTCGATCCCCACCAGCGCTCGCCGTCGCACGTATAGCCGTTGGGATCCGGGTTGACGCCGGGATTGAGCTCACCCGTGTTACTGCTGCTGCGCTTGCGATCGCCGCACGGCGACGCCGCTCCCACGCCGATCACGTTGGTGTTGATTGCGGGGTAGCTGATGGTGGACGCGTTCTCGTTGCCCGTGGCTGCGAGGATAACCACGCCCGCATTGGTCGCGTAGGTAATGGCCGCGTCGGTGTTGGGATCGCTCGAAATGGCGGCACCCAGGCTCATGCTGATGACGTCGGCGCCGTTGTCGGCCGCGTGGTAGATGGCGTTGACGATCGAGGAGAAGAACATCTGCCCCGCGTTGTTCGCGACTTTGAGCGGCATGATGCGGCAACCCGGGGCCGCGCCGCACGCGCCCAACCCGTTGTTGGCTTCGG
>JAKEHA010000291.1 GCA_022615275.1 Candidatus Latescibacterota bacterium | reverse complement strand
CCCGACGTCGCCTTCGATGGACAGCAGCGCGCGTTCTTGGACGCCGCCGAGTTGGTCGACGACAAGTGGCCGCGCGTGTTCGAAGTGGCGGCCCGGGTGCGGCGCGGATGGGCGCGCCTGCTCGACGAGGATCCCGAATGCGTCGCACTTGGTCACAGCACGCACGAGCTGGTGGTGCGGTGGTTGTCGGCGCTGCCGCTGCGCCCGCGCCCGCGCCTGGTCACCACCGACGGCGAGTATCACTCCATTCGTCGTCTCGTGGATCGCCTCGAAGAAGAAGGGATCGAGGTCCACAAAGAATCCGCGTCGCCGACGGCCACCCTCGCCGAGCGCCTCGCGCGCGCGGTCGACCAGCGGGCCTCGGCCGCTATGGTGTCGTCGGTCCTGTTTCGCAGCGCGCAGATCGTACCGAATCTCCGCGTACTGGCAGACGCCTGCGCGCGGCACGGCGCCGAGCTGCTCGTCGACACCTATCATCATATGAACGTGGTGCCGTTCTCGATTCGCGACATGGGACTCGAGCGCGCGTACGTGACCGGGGGCGGGTACAAGTACTGCCAGCTCGGGGAAGGGAACGCGTTCCTGCGCTTTCCGAAGGAGTGCGCGCTACGGCCCGTCGTCACGGGCTGGTTCAGCGAGTTCGCGCAGAAGGAGAAGCGGCCCGAGCGGCCCGTCGTCTACGGTGAAGGACCCGCGCGCTTCGCCGGTGCGACCTACGACCCGACCAGCCACTACCGGGCCGCGGCGGTGTTCGATTTCTTCGAGCAGCGCGGCCTCACACCGGCCCTCTTGCGCGAGGTCAGCCAGCACCAAGTGGGATTGTTGATCGAACGCTTCGATGCGCACGACCTGGATCCGAAGGTGATCGCACGCGATCGAACGGTGGAGTTGCGTGACATCGGGGGGTTCCTGGTCCTGCGGTCGCCGCGGGCCGGAGAAATCTGCAGGAAGCTCCACGACCACGGCGTCTATGCGGACTACCGGGCGGACGTGCTTCGAATGGGGCCGGCGCCGTATCTGTCGGACGGGCAGATCGAAGACGCGACACGGCGACTGGCTGAGGTTTGTCGTCGACCGGAGTGACCCGCGAAGGAAACCTCCGGGCGCCGA
The DNA here is from genome assembly GCA_022615275.1 of Candidatus Latescibacterota bacterium. Lineage (GTDB taxonomy): Bacteria > Krumholzibacteriota > Krumholzibacteriia > WVZY01 > JAKEHA01 > JAKEHA01. The sequence continues at coordinate 3,254 of JAKEHA010000291.1, read as the reverse complement.
CCGCGATCCCGCCAACTTTCGTTCCCATGGGTTGTCCATTAGGCGACGGCGCGTCCGCGAGACAGACGGGCAGGCCGAGCGCTTGGAGGTCCGGGGCCGATCCGTACCCGCACTCCAATTACTGGGGTTCAAACGAATCGGAGAACGCTACATATGGTAGTCGACTCATCAACCGGGCGATCGGGTGAAGTAATCCCTAGTTGGAACAGTACACGTTCATCGTGCAGCTCCCATTCAAGGGGCGCGCCTCCTACACGGTGAACCTCGACGGACGCGTTCCGCTGATCGAGAGTTTCGCCCGTATCGTAGAAGTAACCCAGGGCGCGGAAGAAGAAATCCCAATCGAGATAACGACCGCCGACGGCCGGCGCGCGGAAGTCACGTGGACGTTCGCGCTGGCCGGCGAGGATGGAGATGAGATGCTCCTCTCGCCGCACATGTCGCTCACCGACCAGGGGGTCATGCCCAACGCCGAGATCGTCGTGGAGGACGAATCGAACGTCGGTGCGCCCGACCCCGACGCCCGCTTTACCTTCCGCTCGATGAGTACTTTCGCGCGAACCCGCGCGACATCTGGGCCGTTCTCTACGAGCTGTGCGAATTCTAGCGGGTCGGTTACCAGCCGCGGCCCAATGCGTACGCCAGAACACCGATCAGCGCGATCAGCCATACAGGAAGAGCACGAGGCCAATCAGATATAGCCGCAACCCTCGCTGATCGGCAAGGTGGCCCGGCATACTCCAAACAGCAACCCAACGGCGGGGATTGAGGCCGGTACTCCCCGTGCGCAAAGCTTCGCTGCCGTAGCGCTTCACGGCGCGCCTTATCACGACGATTCCGGCGATCGCGCTGGCGAGCGCCAGCGTAAAGTAACACTGCGGCGAGCGGCTTCATCATTGGATTACTCGCTAGAAGCAGCAATCGCACCCGACGAACCAGCGCGCGATCTCCATGATCACACAGGCAACGAAGGCTCCGGTGCAAGGAACGCAGAGAGGGTTTCCGGTAATGCACTTGAAGGCCATGCAAACCGTTGACCCCCAGCAGAATCGAGAGTCCCAACCATCGACGCGTTGAGTGGTCCGCGTCCCATCGATCCGTTCGGGGTCGATCACCCTACCGGTGATAATTGCCGCCAACTCCGGATCGGTTAGGAGGGCCATCAATCGTTCCCCTTCCACCCACCGAGTTGAGCGGCTCGGGTTAGTACACTGGAAGATACCATCTGGGACAGTTCGACCGACAGGCCGTACTCGCCGCCAGGCGCTGCGGCCGTGATAGTCAAGGTGCTGGCGTGCTGTCGAAATGACGACATTTGCTTACGAGGCTCGCTTGCCTGTAACACCCTGACTTCTCGATTGATCGGCTATCCCTGCTCGGGTGCCTTGGCGCGCCGGGCTGCAGTTTCGTCTCCCGCAAAGCAAACCATTGGTTCCGTAACTCATTACACACACTTGGGATTCTCCTTGGCTCGCTGTCTGGCACCGACCGTGCTTCGTTGCGTGCGATGTGCGACAAAAGGAGGTGTTCGCGATGATAGCAAGCGTGTTGTTTCGGCCCTGTTCACGGCGACCTGCGCGAGTCGCCGCGACTGTTCTCCTCTTGGCCACCCTCCTGGCCAGTCCTTCCGGCCATGATCGGACGCTGAGTGAAGCGTATCCCATCGGCTTTCCAGGTCTGGCCGAGAACGAGCTCGTCGGCGGCAAGTGGACGTGGTGGGCGTGCGCAATCTTGGCGGCGGGAACCATAGTGACATGCTATTCAGGCAACATCGTGTCGTGTGTCGTGATGGTCGTGAGTTACTCGCAGAACTGTTAGAAGAGGAGGTCCGAAAATGTTGCGTTCGTGGAGATTGAGAAGGTGGGCGCTATCGGCGGGCGCGATCCTTCTAGTTTGTGGCGTATCGCTTGGACTTGAGGTCCGTGATAAATCACAAAGCGATGTAACTCTGATTGGTGGCAAGGAGAACAAGTGGGTGTGTTTCATCGCTGCGGGCGCCACTGCACACGCATGTTTCACTTTTAACGCGCCGATTTGCGCGTTCGGCATTATGTGGTTGGAGCAGAACTGCTAGTTGAAGTGGGGCGCACCAGCAAGAGCGGCGAGCTCATGGGGAACGTGCGGGGGATGGCGCTATCTGTCGTCGTAGTGGCACTCGTTGGAGCGGGGGCGACCATACCCACGCTGCGAATGATTCACCACGAGCTTGCCGCCTTGCCTCCAGCCAAGTCACCCGACTTCCTGAGAGTCGTCTCGGGAACGGACGCCCACGGTCGGCCATTGGAATTCGAAATCGCGGAAAGCGCTGTGCTGGTTGTTGTTTCGCGCGAATGCAACCACTGTTTGAAGCAACTGCGAGAATTCCGGGCGCTGTACGACGGCGACATCTTCCGGCGGTACGGCGTTACATTGATCGTATTGTCGCTTCAATCCGGGGACGTACCGTCTTTCGAGGACATCGCCGACGGGGAGCGCGTTCACCTAGCCTTCGATAGCGGGGGATCGTTCTTCATGGAAACGTTTGGGAGTAGTGGACTACCAGTCGTTGCCTACATCAAATCAAGTGGATGCGTCGCGTATCAGCGTTCCGGATTCCGAACCGGCGATCTCGATCGCGAACTGATTCGCCGGGTCTTTGGTAGCTGATGCGACGCCGCCGCGCACGAATGACCGGCGTCACAGGGATCGCCGTGGCAGGTCTATTCGCGGCCGGTGTGTGCGTGGCCCTGGTCGAAGTGGACCGCCGTCACGGAGGCGACTTGGACGGACTCTCGCCGCAACGCGTGGTTGCAGCCCTGGCGCCCGGGCGGTATCTCGGACGCGGTCCTTACGTCTACCAGAGGCGCGAAGGCGAGTGCGGTCCGGTTTGCCTTGCGAATCTTGTCCTGCTGACGGGCCGACGTGACATAGACATCAACGCGCTCTTGCACGCTTTCGGGGACGTACAGCCGGGAGTAAGCGTCCGCGACCTTCGTGCCGTTGGCGCGCGATTCGGCCTCGTGACAGAGTTCATGAGGCACGCAACGTTCGATGACCTCGAAACGAATCTCCCCGGTGTCCTCCTGGTCGAACCCGAACATTTCGTCGTAGTCAAGGAATGCGTTGGGGCATCGTTCGTCGTGGTTGACCCGGCGCTGGGAATGTTCGAGATGACGCGGGCGGAACTGTCAGCCATCTGGGGCGGGGTGTTCATCCATGTCGATGTCGGCTCTAGGGTCCAGTAGACGAGGTGCGATTCAATGTTATCTTGCCAT
>JAKEHA010000290.1 GCA_022615275.1 Candidatus Latescibacterota bacterium | reverse complement strand
GTCGTGGGGTAGCGCCAGCGCTCCTGGACGACACCGTTGCGCTCGCTGCGCTCGGTCTTCGCGGGCTTGCCCCACGACGCCAGCGCGGCGTCGGGCGACATGCCGGCCACCAGGTCGTGGTTCATGATTAGCTTGGCCGTGTCCTTATCGAACTTGCGAATGAAGGCGACGTGACGCAGCGTGGGGTCGTCGAACCAGAAGTACTCGGTCAGTGCCGAGTCGATCTTGGCCTTGGTGAGCGGCTTGTCGAGGCTCAAGCCCTGCACGACACGATTCTTCTTTTTCAAGGTCTCTACGGTCACCGAGCCGGCCTTGAACATCCCGACGTCCACGATTTTCACTTTTTCGTCGCGCGGGATGGTGCCGCCTTCGCCCAGGTCCTGGATCAGCACCCGCGTCCACACGTAACGGTCCTTGTACTCGTCGAGAATCTGGTGCTGCACTTCCAGCGGCATGTCCTGGTTCACGACTTCCTTGACCGACGAGCAGGCCGCGGCCGCCACGGCCACGACGACGATCGGCATGAACTTTCTCATTCGCCTACTCCTTGATGCGATTTTTGGCGAGCCGGTCCCGGCTCGCGACGCGTGGGGCAATTCGATTTCTCACGTGACGCCGACGTAGTGCTCGACCGCCATGCGGTCGCCGGACTCGTCGATGTCGATGGTCACCACGTCGATGCGCGGTGAGCCGCGTTCACCAAGCTCACGTGCGATTCCCGACAACGCGACCCGCAACCGCGCGAGCTTGCGTTCGTCGATCGCCTCCGCCGCGACCCCGAAGCGGCGCCCCCAGCGGAGCTTCACTTCCACCGCGATGATCGCGCTGCCGTCGGTCGCGAGGAGATCCACCTCGCGGCGCGCGACGCGCACGTTCGCGTCCAGGATTCGATATCCCTTTAGAATGAGAAACGCGGCCGCGATCCGTTCGCCCAGTTCCCCGCTGGCTCTCGTATGCATCCTCCACCTCCACCCCAACCCCGGGCCCAAATACCCCGCAACCCCTGTAATAACTAGAACATCGATGGCTCGTTTGCAACCACTTTTCCCAAAAACGAGCGCCGGTGCACGGCCGCCGCGCCGAAGGCGGCGATGGCGGCCAGGTGCTCGCGGGTCCCGTACCCCTTGTTCTGGTCGAAGTGATAGCTCGGAAACGCGAGATGGAGCCGGCGCATGAAACGGTCGCGCGCGACCTTGGCCACGATGGACGCCGCCGCCACGCACAGGCTCTTGGCGTCGCCCTTGATCACCGGTACCACGCGCCCGGGCCACTGGATGCCCTCGCGACCGTCGATCAATACGATGTCGGGAGTGAGCCGGAGGGCTTCCACCGCGCGGTGCATGGACGCGAGGGTGGCGCGCAAGATGTTGTCGCGGTCGATGACGGCCGGGTGGCTGAACGCGATCCCGACCGAGACCGCGGAGGCGACGATGTCTTGGAAGAGCGCTTCGCGGTCGGCTTCGGCGACCGCCTTGCAATCGTAGATGCGAATGAGGTCGCAGTCCGCGCGCAGCACCACCGCCGCCGCGACTACGGGACCAGCCAGCGCACCGCGACCGGCTTCGTCGACGCCGGCGATGGAGGCGTATCCGCGCGACGACAACTCGCGATCGAACTCGACGAGCGAGCGAAAGCGCGCGCGCAGCGCATCCTCGGCCGCGGCTCCGTCGTTCGCCTTCTTCGCCGAACGCGTCTTGGTCGACACGGAGCCGGCGCGCTTCGGCCGCTTACTCGCCCTTGTCGTGCTTTTCGGCGATGCGGGCCGCCTTGCCAACGCGCTTCCTCAAGTAGTAGAGCTTCGCGCGGCGCACGCGGCCCCGACGAAGCACTTGGATGGACTTGATGTTGGGCGAGTGGATGGGGAACACGCGCTCGACGCCGACACCGGAGCTGACCTTGCGCACCGTGAAGGTCTCGGCCACGCCCTTACCGCTTTGCTTGATGACCACACCCTGGAACGCTTGCTCGCGCTCCTTGTTGCCCTCGACGACGCGCACCATGACCTTGACGGTGTCGCCCACGCGGAAATCGTGCTCTTTCTTGGAGAGCATCCGCTGTTCGATACGGTCCATGATGTTCATGTGACTTCCTCCTTGTTTCCCTTCTCCATCAGGTCCGGCCGCAAGCGCCGGGTTCGCTCCTGCGACGACGCGCGCCGCCATTTCTCGATCTCGGCGTGGTGCCCCGACATCAGCACGTCGGGGACCTTGAGCCCGCGATATTCCGCGGGCCGCGTGTACCACGCGCAGTCCAGTTTGCCTTCGCGGCCGGGTGCGAACGAGTCGGTGTGGGCGGATTCGTCGTCGCCCAAGACACCGTCGACCAGTCGCACCACCGCCTCGATCACCGCCGCCGCCGCCACTTCGCCCCCGCTCAGCACGAAATCGCCGAGCGAAATCTCTTCGGTCACCACCAAGTCGCGCACGCGCTCGTCGATGCCCTTGTAGCGCCCGCACACGAAGGTGATCTCCTTCTGGTGCGAGAAGCGCTCGGCGTCTTGCTGCTCGAAGCGCTTCCCGGCCGGGCCCATGAGTACTACCGGGCTGCCAGGCGCGCGATCCAAACTTTCGACCGCGTCCACGATGGGCGGCGCCATCATCACCATGCCGGCCCCGCCGCCGAAGGGCGAATCGTCCACGGTGCGGTGCGCATCACTCGTGAACTCGCGCGGATTCACGCACCGGAACGCGACCAGCCCCTTCTTCTTCGCGATCCCGAGCATTCCCGTGGCGAAGAACGACTCCATCGTCTCCGGGAATATCGTAACGACGTTGATGCGCATCGTCACGCGTCGATCAGCCCCGGAATCACGCGAATCACGATCTCTTTCTTCGCATCGTCGCGCGACACGATGAAGGCCGGCACGGCCGGGATCAACGCCACCTTGCCGTCCTCGCCCGTCACTTCGTACACGCTCTGCGCGGGCCCGACCATCACGTTGGTCACTTTACCGAGAACGCGTCCCTGGTCGGTGCGGACCGTCATTCCCACCACCTGGTGCGGCAGCTCGCGCTCGGGTGGCGCCACATCCATATCCTCGCCGTCGATGAAGAGATCCTCACCCACGATCTCTTCGGCGTCGTTGCGATCGTCGACGCCCTCGATCTTGACGATGTACTGGCCGCCGTGCGGCTTTCCGTACTCGAGGACCACCGACCGCTCTTCGCCCACCGACTCGCGCGCGATGAACAACTGCTCCGAGTCGAGCGCTTCGGGCCAGAAGTCGTCGGAGGCGTAGAGCTTCAGTTCACCTTTGATGCCGAACGCCTTGACGAAACGCCCGAGATGGATCCGGTCCGTCATTCCTTGATCTCGAAGATCACTTTCTCGCCCGCGTGGCTGGCGGCGGCGTTCACCAGGGTGCGAATCGCGCGCGCGGTCTGGCCGTTCTTCCCGATCACCTTGCCCAGGTCCTCGGGGTCCACGGTCAGCTCCATCACGATGTAGTTCTCCTTGGTCGCCGGCGTCACCTTGACCGACTTGGGGTCGTCGACCAGCGAGATCGCGACGTACTCGACCAAGGCCTTGATGGATTCCGTGCTCGCTTGCGCCACGTCGGGCCTCCGAACCTACGCGCTCTCGGCCGCGGCACCCTTGGCCTTGGCCGCCGCCTTCTTTGAGAGCTTGCGGCTCGTGAACTTCTTGCGGCGCTCGTCGGGCGAGAGACCCTTGGTCTCCGCATCCGTCAAGGTCGCGAGCTTCGCGTCCAGTTGATCGACGGGCACGCCCTGCTTGACCAGCACCCACTTCTTCATGGTGCCGGTGCGACGCAGGAGCCCTTCGACGTTCTCCGATGGAATGGCACCGTTGCCCATCCACTTCATGATCGACGGCTCGTCGATCTTAATGTTGGGCGGGCTCGTCAACGGATCGTAATAGCCCAGCTCTTCGATGAAGCGGCCGTCGCGACGATTGCGCGAATCGGTCGCCACGATGCGATAGAACGGGCGCTTCTTGGTTCCCATGCGTTTCAATCTGATCTTGACCGACACTCTCTAACCTCCGACGAGATGTTCACTCACTAAAATGGCAAGCGCTTGCGTTTTATCTTCTGCATGCGCCCCATGGTCTTCATCATTTTCTTCATCTGCTCGAATTGTCTAAGCAACTGATTGACGTCCTGCACGGTGGTGCCGCTGCCGCGCGCGATGCGCTTTCTGCGACTGCCGTTGAGCAATTGTGGCCGCGCGCGCTCTTCGGGCGTCATCGAGCAGATGATCGCTTCGACGCGCGAGAGCTGCTTGCCGTCGACCGTGGCACCCGCGGGCAGCGCCTTGCTCATGCCCGGGATCATCTTCATGACGTCCTCGAGCGGGCCCATCTTCTTGAAGCGCCGCAGCTCGCCCAGGAAATCCGACAGATCGAAGGCCTGCGAGCGAACGCGGCGCTCGAGTTGCTCCGCCGCCTCGACGTCGATGGTCTCCTGCGTCTTCTCGATGAGCGAGAGCACGTCGCCCATCCCGAGAATCCGCCCCGCCATGCGCTCGGGGTAGAACGGCTCCACGTCCGAGAGCTTTTCGCCGACACTCGCGAACTTGATCGGCACGCCGACCACGCTTCGCACCGAAAGCGCCGCACCGCCGCGCGCGTCGCCGTCGAGCTTCGAGAGCACGATCCCCGTGAGCGACAAGCGCTCGTGGAACGCGCTCGCGACGTTGACCGCCTCCTGTCCCGTCATGCTGTCCACGACGAGCAGGATCTCTTCCGGTTTGGCGAGATCGCGCAGGCGAACGAGCTCGTTCATCATCTCGTCGTCCACGTGCAGGCGGCCCGCCGTGTCGAGAATCAACGTGTCGCACAAGCGGTCGCGGGCCGCGTCGCGTCCGCGCTGCAAGAGTGCCGCGACATCGGTTTCGCCTACACTTCCGCGCGAGACCGGCACCGCGATCTGCTTGGCCAGGATCTCGAGCTGGTCCATCGCGGCGGGGCGATACACGTCGAGCCCCACCAGAATCGGCTTGCGTCCGCGCTTGCGCAGCGTCGCCGCCAGCTTGGCCGAGAACGTCGTCTTGCCCGAACCCTGGAGGCCCACCACCATCACGGTGGACGTCGCCTGCTTCAAGTGAAACGGTACTGCCGTTCCACCGAGGAGTTGGGCCAGCTCCTCGTTCACCACCCGAATGATCTGCTGCTCGGGGGTGAAGCTCTTGTGTACTTCGTCGCCGATCAGCCGCGCTTCCACGCGCGCGACGAAGTCCTTGACCACGCGGAAGTTGACGTCCGCTTCGAGGAGCGCCCGGCGCACCTCGCGGACGGTCTCGCGCACGTCGTTTTCGCCGAGCTTGCCGCGCGAGCGAATGGCCGCGAACACGCGTTCGAACTTCTCGGTCAGGCTCGTGAACATGAATTGCGCGGGGAGCGGACGGGCGTCGACCGGACGGAGGAGGTTAACAAACCCCCCGACCGTCCACAAGTCCTAATTGGGAAGGTGGGTTAGGCGCCCCGGAGGGCCGCGATGGCGGCGGCGTAGTCGGGGGTCTTGAAGATGGCGGTCCCGGCCACCAGGATATCGACCCCGGCCTCGCGGGACTGGGCGGCGGTGTCCGGATTGATGCCCCCGTCGATCTCGATCGCGAAGGTAAGTCCAAGTCTTTCACGGAGCTTGGCGGCCTTGGCCACGTCGGGAAGGACGGCGTCGATGAAGCTCTGGCCCCCGAAACCGGGCACGACGCTCATGACGAGGAGGAGGTCCAGCTCCTCCAAGAAAGGCTCGACCGCCGAGACGGGCGTGTCGGGGTTGAGGGAGAGGCCGGCCTTCTTGCCGCGGGCCCGGATCGCGCGCAGGTCGCGGCGGGGGTCGGTGCTCGCCTCGACGTGGACCGTGAGAATGTCGGCGCCCGCGTCCAGGAACGCGCCGATGTAGCGGTCTGGGTGCGCGATCATCAAGTGCGTGTCGAGCGGAACGCTCGCGAGTTTGTCGATCGCCTTCACCAACACCGGCCCGAAGGTGATGTTGTTGACGAAGTGCCCGTCCATGACGTCGAGGTGTAGGAACTCGACGCCGGCTTTTTCGACTGCGCTGATTTCTTCCGCCAGGCGAGAAAAGTCGCACGCAAGTAAACTCGGTGCTACTGCCGTACGCGCGCTTGTCGCGCGCGTGCGATCAGTTGGAACTAGATGCGACCAGCTCAACCGATTCTCCTTCTCGTATGCGCGCGCCCGGCTTCGGGCGTTGGTCGATGATGGTGTTGGGAAAGACTCCTTCCTGCGCCTCGTAGCGCACCGACGAGACGCGGAATCCCAGCTTCTCCAGCTTTTCGCGCACGAAGAACAAGTCCTGCTTGGTGAGGTCGGGCATCAAGTAGCTTTCGCCGCCGCCCGCCACCGCGACCACCAGATCGACCGCCTCGCCCGCGCGCAGTTCCTCGCCCGCGGGCGGGTTGGTGGCGATGACGGCCTCGCGTTCTTCGCCGTTGCGCTTCACCCGCGAGATGCGTCCCACCGCGAGGCCCCCGTGCTCGATCACCCCGCGCGCCTGTCGCAGCGTTTGCTTTGTCACGTCCGGTACGCGCTCGGTGCGCGGTCCCAAGCTCGTGATGAGCGTGACCGTGCGCCCTTCCTTCAAGGCGTCGTTCGCACGTGGCGAGTGCGAGACCACGAACCCCTTGGGCACCTGCGGGTCGTACTCGCTGCGGCCCACTTTCGTCTTGAGGCCCAGGCGCGCGAGCGAC
>JAKEHA010000289.1 GCA_022615275.1 Candidatus Latescibacterota bacterium | reverse complement strand
TAATCTCTCCCAGTGTGGCCCCGTAGCTCAGATGGATAGAGCAGCGGTTTCCTAAACCGTTTGTCGTGCGTTCGAATCGCGCCGGGGCCACACCATACTATCGAAGCAAGAGCCGCCGTCGGCTGTTGGACGACAGGACCCGCGGCGAGCTAGTCGAAGCGGATCATTGCGTAAGTAGAAACGCCGTTCAGGCGCTCGCGGCCCTTCAAGAACGCGAGCTCGATCAGGAATGCGGTCTCGACCACGCTCCCGCCCGTCTTCGCGACCAGGCTGACCGCGGCGGCGGCGGTGCCGCCGGTCGCGAGCAGGTCGTCGATCACGAGCACGCGCTCGCCCGTGCGGATGGCGTCGGTGTGGATCTCCAGGGTCTCTTCCCCGTACTCGAGGGTGAAGGATTCGGCGTGCGTGGTGTGCGGGAGCTTGCCGTGCTTGCGCAGCGGCACGAAGCCGGCGCCGATGCCGGCGGCGAGGGGGGCGCCGAAGATGAAGCCGCGCGACTCCATCGCGGCCACCTTCTGGATGCGCATGGGGCGGTAACGCTCGACGAAGACGCGAATCACTTCGCCGAATAGCGCGGGATCGCCCAGGATCGGCGTGATGTCCTTGAAGACGATGCCGGGCTTGGGAAAATCGGGGACGTCGCGAATGGCGGCACGGATACGTGCGACCGCCGCCTGGTTCAATTCGAACCCTCGCGGGGGTCGCGAGCGCCGGTGCGCTTGCGTCCCGACAGGACCAGATTGAGCTTCTGCAGGGCGCGCTTTTCAATCTGACGCACGCGCTCGCGCGACACACCCACTTCGCGACCGGTCTCGCCGAGGGTACGCGCTTCCCCGTCGTCGAGGCCGTAGCGCAGCGTCAGTACCTCCTGCTCGCGCGGATTCAAGCAGCGCTCGAAGAGCGTCGACATCTCCTCGTTCTCCAATTGCAGCGTCACCAGCGACTCCGGCGATCCGTTACCACGGTGGTACGCGTCCGACGCGAGGAGCTGGAGCGCGTCCGCGCTCGCCAAGGGATCCTCGGCGCGTATGCCGTGGATTAAGGTGCGCACGAGCTTCACGCGCCGGACACTCACGTCCAGCTCGGCCGACATGGCTTCGTCGTCGAGCGACTTGCCCGCCTGCCGGTCCTCCACCTTGAGATAGCGATTGATCAGGTGATAGATGTGCACGGGGATGCGAATCGCGCGCGACTGGCTCGCGATGCCGCGCTTGATCGACTGCTTGATCCAGTACGACGCGTACGTGCTGAAACGGAATCCCTTGGTGTAGTCGAACTTCGCGGCCGCGCGAATCAACCCCAGATTACCGTCTTCGATCAAGTCGAGGAGATTCTGGCTCCCGCGCTGGTAGCGTTTGGCGATGGTGACGACGAGTCGCAGGTTGGCGATGATGAGACGGCGCTTGGCGTCTTCGTCGCCCGCGGCGAGTGCCCGCCCCAACTCGATCTCCTGCTCGGGGGTGAGCAGTTCGTAACGGCCGATCTCGGCCAGGTAACGCGCCTGGATGTCGTAGGAAGGCTCGGCGCGTTCGTCGTTGTGGGGGCGATCGTTGCTCATCGTCGTCCTGTCGGACCCCGCCGGTGTGCAAGGGGTGAATGGTCGGGGCGAGAGGATTCGAACCTCCGACCTCCTGCTCCCGAAGCAGGCGCGCTAACCGGACTGCGCTACGCCCCGACCCCAAGCCCACACAATATGATGCCCACACCCTCCGGCCGATGTTCCACCGAGCCCGGCGGGCGAGGCTCTAAGTTCGCTCATCGTAACACGTTTTCTCGACGAATCAACCCAAAGTTACGCGGTCCGTCAGGACCGCGAAACGCCGGTCTCCCTGCGCTTCGAACGCCCTGCCCGCCCGACGGTCCGAATCAGGGGAACGAACGAGCACTCAATCAGGCGTTCGATCTCGACCTTGCCCCCGCGCCGAATCAGTCTCACGATCTCCTGCTTGCCGTCCGCACGGATCACCGGTCCCAAGAGGAAGCCCGCGTCGGACAACTGCGAGAGCAGCGTGCGCGGCACTTGCTGCGCGGCCGCGGTCAGGAGCACGCGGTCGAAGGGACCTTTTTCGGGCCAGCCCTTCCACCCGTCGTCGGTCTTGACCTCGACGTTCGAGAACAGGAGGTCGCGCAGCACTGTTTGCGCGCGCTCGGCCAGCTCGGGCACGCGCTCCACGGTGGCGACGGTCTTCGAGAGTGCCGCCAGCACCGCGGTGTGATATCCGGAGCCGGTCCCGATCTCGAGCACGGTTTCTTCGCCCGAGAGCCGCAGCTCTTCGGTCAGGTAGGCGACCATGTACGGCTGCGACATCGTCTGCTGGAAGCCGATCGGATACGAATGATCCGCGTACGCTTCAATGCCGGCGTCGCGTCCTATGAAAAGATGGCGCGGCACGCGCAGCATCGCTTCCAACACGCGCGGGTCACGCACCCCGCGATTGTAGACGTGCTCGCGCACCATGCGCTCGCGCGCGATTTTGTACTGTCGCCATCTCATCGCGGCTTTTCCCTCACAGTTCGAACCGCCAGCGTTCCATTTCGACGATCGCCTTGTAGTGCGTCGGGTCCAGGTGCAGCGGTGTCACCGACACGAAGCCCAGCCGCACCGCCGAGATGTCCGAGCCGTCGTCGTCGCGCCACACCGGCTCGCGCCCGCCGATGGTGTAGCTCTTCTTGAGCGGGCCTCGCCCCGGCTCGATGAAGTTCTCGTAGTGGCGCGAGCCCAGCTTGGTGATGCGCAGGCCCTTGATGGGTGCCACATCCGGGTTCGGGATATTGACGTTGAGCAGGACGTCTTTGGGAAGCCCTTCTGCGAGCGCGCGCTCGACGATGATGCGCGCGAACTTCCCGTTGACCTCTTCGTTCGCGACCGTGCGCTGGAGCGCGGAGACCGCGATCGACGGCACGCCCAGGATGGTTCCCTCCGAAGCCGCCGCCACCGTCCCGCTGTACTGCACGTCCTCCCCCATGTTGGGTCCGTGGTTGATCCCCGACACGATGAGATCCGGCGCGCGATCGAGGAGCACCTGCAATGCCAGCACGATCGCGTCGGTCGGTGTGCCTACCACGCGATAGTGGCGTGCGTCGACTTGTTTGACGTCGATCGGACGGCGCACTGTCAGCGAGTGGCTGCTGGCACTCTGCTCGGCATCCGGTGCCACGACCGTGATCTCCCCCAGCGGCGAGAGCGCTCGTTCGAGCACTTGAATGCCGCGCGCGTCGAAGCCGTCGTCGTTGCAAATCAGAATGTGTTTGGCCATCGAACCGCCGGAAGGAATCGCCATTCTACCAGAAGAACGACTTCCCGACCATGCGCAAAAAGCGCATGGTATCGACAATTGGGTTGATAAAGCTGGCCTCGCCCGCGTAGATGGTCCGGACGGGCACGGAGGCGAATTTTCCGCCCGCGCGCCCGGCCCGGATGATCATTTCGGACTCTATCTCATAGCGCGAGGTGGTGAGCGGAAACTTCGTGAAGTGGTCCAGGCGAATCAGCCGGTAGCCGTTCTGCGAGTCCGGGACGCGCCGCCCCGCCAGGAGCGACACCACGGCACTGGTCACGTAGTTGGTGGCCTTGCGAAGCCACGGCATGTTGGCCGCGTCCACCAGGCGGTTCCCCACCACCACGTCCGCGCCGGTTTTTTTTTGGCAATCGACGAAGGCGGGGATCTCGTCCGGGCTGTGCTGGCCGTCCGCGTCCAGGAGGATCGCCAGCGGAACCCCGAGGGTCTGCGCACGCTCGATTCCCGATCGGATCGCGGCCCCCTTGCCGCGGTTTTCCGGGTGCACTTCGACCACAACACCCGCCTTCTCGGCTACGGCGCGCGTATTGTCCGTGGAGCCGTCGTCGACCACCACGATGCGATTGCGCGGCACGTAGCGCGCGACGTGGTCGATCACAGGGGCCAGGTGACGGCCCGCGTTGTAGGCGGGGATGACGGCCGCGAGGTCGTTGTACGGAAGCGTGTTCATCGACTACGTGCTCGCTTCGGTTCGAACGATGGGCATGAAATGGAACCACTGCTCGCTGTGCGCGCGAATCAAGCGCTCGAGATCGCGCAGGCATTCCTCCTGCAAGCGCTCCAGCTTCTCGAATTCGTCCTCGTGGTCCTCGGGAAAGTGGGTGCCGCCGTGAACGTACCGGAAGCGCCGCGGGCCGTCAAACACGAGTACGCCGGTCAACACGGGCGCGCGACAGCGCGCCGAAAGGACCAAATGCCCCAGCGGAACCTCGGTCGGGACGCCGAACATCGCGAACCGCTTCTTGGCCTTGCCATAGGCACGATCGATCATTAAAGCCACGACCTCACTTCGATCGATCGCCTCCTTGAGCGCAGGAAAACTCCCCGAGAGCGCGTGCGCGCGCACGCCCACGTACGCGCGGCGTTTACTATAGAAGCTCGTCACCTGCGCGCTCGGGTGATCGAGGGCGACCGTGTTCATCGTGTAGCCCATGCGCGTCAAGGCGAAGCCCCCCAACTCCCACGGCCCCACGTGGGCGCTCGCCATGATGAAGGACCGCTTCGGCCCCAGTTTCTCCAGCTCGGCGCGCAACTCCGACATGTCGATGCGCGCGAACAGCTCGTCGGGGTCGAAGAACGGGAGCTGGAGGAACAAGAGGATGCTCCTGGCGAAGTTGTGCACCACCTGGCGGGCGGCGCGCCGGCGCTCGGCCTCGGACCATTCGGGATGAATCACGCGCAGGTTCTCGCGGACCGTGCGGCGGGTCCGCGGCCGCAGCCGCCAATTGACCTCCCCCAAGGTCCACGTGATGGCGCGGCAGAACCAGTCGGGGGTGAAGCGCGCGAAGAAGGCGCCGAGATGGTACGGGATGGCCTGCAGCATGGGCGGTCCCGCGACCATACCCCGGCCTTGGAAGCCCCGCAAGCCGCTTCGAAATTAGCCGTTTGGCCCCGAAACGGCGCACTACCCCTCGAGGGCAATGGCTATGCTCAGGACGATCCTCATCACGATGACCCTGGGGCTGGCGGCGAGTGCCGCCAACGCGGTCCGTTCCCACACGGAGGCTATCCCCACCAGCCTCCCCGTCGTCGAAGTCGGCGCCACGGACGGTTTCCTCGCGCCCGATCCCCGCTTCGCGCTGGCGGTCGCCAACACCACCCTGCTCGCGAGCTTCTCCTTCGACGTCGGTGCCACCTGCAACCACCAGGGCTGGACCGTCGTCGACGGCACCGCGCAGATCGCCACCTTCTGGCACGTCGACGACTTCGTGGGTGCCAACGTCAACCCGGGCGACTCGCTCGCGGTGCTCTCGGGCTCGAAATCACTCTGGTGCGGCGTGCGTGCGTCGACGACGGGATTGACGTGCAGCTACGCGTTGCTTCCCGGCTACGGCAACGGCTGGGATCAACTCTGGGTGACCAAGGAGTGCATCTCGGTCACGGGAACGCTCGATGTCTCGTTTCTCATGGAGACCGACTCGGAGCCGGCCTACGACGCGACATACATCGAATACACAACGGATTGCAGCGATAACTTGAGAGATTGGATTGAGCTCGACGGAGGCATCGGTGAGTGGGACGGGCGCCAGGGTCCGATGATGGAGGGTGGTTCGTACTCGGTCGCAGGAAGTCCGGTACGCGTTCGACTTCGCTTCCGGTCCGACGGCGTCTCCTCGGACGAGGATACCTACTACGACAGCCACGCGGGTCCGGTCGTCATCGACGACTTGGTCGTCGAAGGCCTGCCGCTCGAAGACTTCGAGGGCGAAGCGATCAATGCGACCGAGACCGAGGACTGGGAGGCGAAACTCTATCCGGGATACGGCGCGACCTACATGGCGTTGTTCTCCGGCGCGTCACTCGTCCAGCAAGATCCGTGCGCGAAGAACCTGAGCTGCATGTGGGCCGCGATCCAGGGGTCGACGAACACATATGCGTGCGGTGGATTTCCGCAACAGAAGACAGTTCCAAAGGGAAACGGGGACGATCAGTATTTATACGCTGAAATCTGGTCGCCCGCGATTCCGCTGGTCGGCGCCGGCAGCCTGGTGAACCTACAGTTCGCCGTTTATCGCGACTTGGATCTCAATGATCTGATCTTCTATGTGTGGGGGGTTCGCAGCATCCATGCGAACGGATGCGCCGGCCCTTGGAGCGATCGTGGATTCGTGTACTTCGGCTCTCAAAAGGACTGGTTCACCCAACCGTTCGCATTCGGCGATCTATTGGACTTCGAGTCCCCGTCGATTCAAGTCGCTCTGGGTGTCGTCGACCAGTGCGGCGTTTGGTGCGGAGTATTTGCTGGCGCAATCTGCCGCAGCCACGCGCCGCTCTTCGACGATGTCAAGGTCTACCGCGTCGATATCGCCGGCCCGGTCTGGTTCACCCGCGACTTCGACATGTTCCAGGACACCTTCCCCACCGACGGCTCCGACACCGGAATCGGTCGCGCGGACGCGGCGTTGAGTATCACCTCGAACGCGAGCCCCACCATTTTGCCCGGTGACTCCGTGCGCATCATCGTCGGAGACCCAATTACAGCGACCGAATCGAATCCAACCGGCTTGGCCGACGATATTTCGGTTGGCGGCAAGCAGATCTATCTCTGGGTTCACGTACTCGACAATGGTCTCCCGAGTGCCACGAAGACCGGGCCGGTATTGACCGATCATCCCAACTACCCCTTCAAAGACACACACGTCGCAGATGGTAAGACCTGGACTCGAATCCGCTGCCACTACGTAGGACCATGGGGGATCTTCCCGGGCTTTCGCTTCGCAGTCGACCTGAACGACAACTTGTTCGAAGCCGGAGACGTGATTGAGTTCTTCTTTGCTGCAACCAACTCGCTCGGTGAGACCACCTACTGCTCCGGCCCCGCGCTCAACTTCGTGCAAGACGACGTCGAGTTGGCCGCGGAGCTGGCCTCCGAGTTCACCATTCTGCCGCAGAACGGCGGTACTTCGACCGACATCCTCTACGTTGACGGCATGGACGGACGCGGAGCGGAAGTCTACTGGAGCACCGCGTTCGACCAACTCGGTCTGGAGCCCGACCGCTACGACGTCCGCGGGCCGACTTCAAGCGTTGCGAACCGTCCCGGCGCGCGTGTCACGCATGTGGCCAATCAGATCAACGCGAACTACAACACGATCCTCTGGGACGCCGGCGACATCACGCAAAGCTTGGGCGACGGCACCGGTGCTCCCGAGAAGACCAACGACTACGCGATGGTGAATTCGTTCCTCGCCGGACTGGCGACACCCGGTGGACTCTACGTGTGCGGAGACGATTACCCGCAAGGACTCGCCTCCGCGTTCGGTGCCTCGGCGGTCACCTTCAAGACGACATATATCACCTACACACTCACCAGCAACAACCACCGGACCAACTACGGCATCTCACCGGCCGGGATCGGCGTCGGCGGCGGGGCGTTCGACGGCGACACGTGGGTGATCTCCGGCGGCTGTCCCCTCTTGAACGACTTCGACGCGATGACGCCGACGACCTCCACCGTGATGCAGTCGTCGTATGGGTCGCCCGCGGGCAACAACGCCGCGGAGATCTCCAAGATCACCGGCAACGCGCGCGTGATGATTAGCGGCTACAGCTTCATTTATCTTCGCGACGACGAAGAAGACGGGGTTATGGATCGCGCGCAGCACTTGCACGACATTCTCGCATACCTGGGCGGTTCGCCCGACGAGCCGACGGACGCCGCGCCGGTTTTCGCGAACACGCTCGAGCAGAACTACCCCAACCCGTTCAACCCGCAGACGACGATTGCGTTCTCTCTGAAGGAACGTGCGCGAGTGACGATCGTCGTTTACAACGTGGCGGGTGAGCGAGTGGCGACGTTGCTGGATGACACACGCGCGGCGGGCTCGTACGCGGACGTGCGCTGGGACGGACGAGATGCGTCCGGCTCGCCCGCTGCGAGCGGGGTCTACTTCTATCGGCTCACGACGAACGAGTTCGAGCAAACCAGGAAGATGGTGCTCTTGAAATAGCCGACCGACCGGCGGAGGCTTTGATCTATGAATCGCACGCTCGTCATTACTTTGATCGCCGTCGTACTGGCTTCGCCGGTCGAGGCACGCAAAGCGCAAGAGCCCATTCGCACCGTGGAGCCGACTTTGCAGAGCGGCGCGACCGACGGGGCACTCACTCCCAATTCCCGCGTCGCCCTCGCGGCCGCCAACACCACCGTACTCGCGACCTACTCCTTCGACACGGGTGCGACCTGCAACCGCCAGGGCTGGACGGTGGTCGACGCCACCGCGCAGATCGGCGAGTTCTGGCACGTCGACGACTTCGTGGGCGCCAATGTCAACCCGGCGACTCGCTCGCGGCACTCGCGGGGTCGAAGTCGCTCTGGTGCGGCGTGCGCGCGTCGGCTCCGGGACCCACCTGCACGTACTTGGTCGCTCCTGGCTACGGCAACAATTGGAACCAGGTCTGGCAGACGAAGACGTGCATCCCGGTTATGGGAACGCTCGATGTATCGTTCCTGCTCGAAACGGACTCCGAAGCCGCCTACGACGCGACCTACCTCGAATACACGACCGACTGCACGAGTCCGTATTTGGGTTGGACGATGCTCGACGGCGG
>JAKEHA010000288.1 GCA_022615275.1 Candidatus Latescibacterota bacterium | reverse complement strand
GTTGTACTTGGTGCTGAGCGGGCACACCGTGTCCGGTCTGTTGTTATTCGCGTTCTGCGCCGTGATCGTGGGCAGCGTCGACAACGTCATTCGGCCGCGCCTGGTGGGCCGGGACACCAAACTCCCCGAGTTGATCGTGCTACTCTCCACGCTGGGTGGAATCATGCTGATGGGCCCGATCGGCTTCATCATCGGGCCGGTGGTCGCGGCCTTGTTCATTACGGTGTGGGACATCTACGCCAGATTCTTGCGCAGTCCGTCGGAATCGTGACCGCGCTCGTAGCGAAAGGGATCGTGCGATGAACTTCATCAAGATGGTGCTCGCGGTGTTGGTGGCGCAGGTGTTGCTCGCCTTCGCGCTGTTCTTCGGGCTGGGTGTGCTGACCGCGCTGTTCTCGAGCGGCGACGGAGCCGTGCAGGTGACCGACGGGTCGTGGCTCGTGATGGACGTGTACGGCGAGATCCCGCCCTACGACGAGCCCGAGTCCATCGCGGGGTCGATCTTCGGCGAACCGGAGACCTTGAGCGACATGCTGACCAATCTCGAGAAAGCGGCCGCCGACGACCGGCTCGCGGGCGTCGTGATGAAGCTCTCGAGCAGCAATTCGCTCGGCCTGGCCTCGCTCGGCGAGCTGCGCACCGCCGTCGCGCGCGTGCGCGAGAGCGGCAAGCCGGTGATCGCCTTCTCCGACGACTTGGACCGCAACGGGCTCTACCTGGCCTCCGCCTGCGACTCCATCTTCATGCCCAACGTGGCCGACCTCACGTTCACCGGCTATGGGGCGGTCGAGTCGTTCTACAAGGGCACACTCGACAAGCTGGGCGTGAAGCAGAACCTCCACAAGATCGACGAGTACAAGACGGCCGCGGAGCCTTTCCAGCGCGAGGGCATGTCGCCTGAGTCGCGCGAGATGACGAGCTGGCTGTTGCAGGAAGTGTGGGAAGTCGAGCTGGGGGCGATCTCGCGCGATCGCGGCCTTCCCATGGACTCACTGGTCGCGTGCATGGACCACGCGCTTTTCACGCCCGAGGAAGCGAAGCAAGCGGGGCTGATCGACGACGTGATGTACTGGGACGAATTGGAGAAGCGCCTGGGCGAAGACGACGAGATGCTCACGATCTCGAGCAGCGAGTACAGCGACGTGTTGCGCGCCGACGTGGGATTGAAGGGGAAGAGCCGCATCGCGGTGGTGCACGCCTACGGGCTGATCGGCGGGCGCGAGAGCCGCACCGACCCCACCCTGGGCGTGATGATGGGCCACGAGACCGTGGTCGAGAGCCTGCGCGCCGCGGGCGAGGACGATCGCGTGGACGCGGTGGTGCTGCGCGTCGACAGCCCCGGCGGCGAGAGCCTCGCCAGCCAGATTATTGCGCGCGAAGTGGGCAAGATCGCGGCCGGGAAACCGGTGGTGGTATCGATGGGCGACGTCGCGGCCTCGGGCGGCTACGCCATCGCGTACCCGGCCACCAAGATCGTCGCCGATTCGTTGACCATCACGGGCTCGATCGGGTCGATCTACGGCAAGCTCAACATCGCGGGCGCCTGGAACAAGATCGGCATCACCTTCGACTCGGTGACCAAGGGACCCAACGCGCTCCTGTGGTCGAGCGTGCACGACTTCGACGAGGCGCAATGGAAGCGCATCGTGGCACACCACAACCAATCGGTGGACCAGTGGCTGGCCGAGATTTCGAAGGCGCGCAATATTCCGGTCGAAGAGTTGCGTGGCTACGCGGAGGGTCGCGTGTGGACGGGCAGACAGGCGAAGGAGCGCAAGCTCATCGACGAGGTGGGCGGCTTCGCGCGCGCCATCGAAGTGGCGAAGGAGGCAGCCGCCATCCCGGCCGACGAGAACGTGACGCTCGACTACTACCCGAAGAAGCGCGGCCTCTACTCGCTGCTCATGAGCGGTGACGCCCCCATTACGCTGTTGCGTTCGGCGGTGACGCGCGCGCTCCGCCAAGACGTCGCGGAGACGATGCGCGTGGTCTCGCGCGGCGGCGAGTGGCGGCTATGGACGGGCGCGCAGCCGGTCGAGTGAGAAGAGCGAAAGGTCCAACTTCGACGCACCGTCGGTCGCCCATTGCGCGGCCGCTTCTCCGATGGCACTCGCGAACTTGAAGCCGTGCCCCGAGCACGCGCTCACGAGCAGCGTGTTCGCGTGCGAGGGGTGCGAGTCGATGGCGAAGTGGTGGTCGCGCGTGTTGGTATAGATGCACGCGACCGCACGCAGGAGATCGCCGTGGACGCCGGGGAGGTAGCGCGCGAGCAGCTCCTGGGTCTCGCGCGCTTCGTCGGGACCCACCGCTCGATTCACCGTCTGCCACGTGGTCGGTTCGCCGCCGTAGTGGATGGTCGCCTTGAGCCCGCCTCCCACGTCCGGGAAGCCGTACAGCAAGCGCTCGTCGTCGATCTGGATCGCCCACACGCGGTCGAGGGATGCCGTGTTGCTCCCGGTCGTGAACCAGAAGATCGGCTGGCGCGTGACGGTCGTTTCGACCCCCGCGTCCGCGAGCCACGCCGTCATTCCGGCCCCCGCGCACAAGATTAGTCGAGCCGCCGCGTAGCGGCCGTTCTTCGTTTCCACGACCACGCCGTCGTCGCTCGCGCGCCAATGCATTACCGGTTCGTCGGAATGAACGTCGGCGCCCCCCGCGGCGGCCAAGCGAAGGTGCGCCTCGATGCAGCGCTCAGGATGAAGGAATCCTGCGCGCGGCTCGGTCACCGCGACCATGTCGCCGGGGAGACGAAGCCACGGGGCGCGCGCAACCAGCGCCTCACCCGCGAGCCGTTCGATCGCAATGCCGTGCTCGCGGCCGGCGATCTCGATGCCGGCGATCAGCTCTCCCTGCGGCGGACCCGCGAACACGCCGCCGGTCTCGACGATCAGCTCCGTCGCGGCATTGCGCGCGAGGTCGTGCCAGAGTTCGTACGCGCGGCGCAAAAGCGGAACGTAGCGCACGTCCTCGTAGTACGCCTCGCGGATCATGCGCGTCTCGCCGTGCGAGGAACCCAGCGCGTGCGGCGGCGTGTACGCGTCGAAGCCGGCCACGCGCGCGCCGCGTCGCGCGAGATGGAAAAGCGCCGCGCTCCCCATCGCACCCGAGCCGACGACGACGGCGTCGAGCGACTTCACGCGAACCCCGCCTGTGTTATCATTGGGCCTCCGAAAGGAGCCGCCATGCGTATGTGGTGCGTGTTACTCGTCACGTTGCTCCTCTTTCCCCTTGCGTCGGCCCACGCCGACGAAGTGTTCGTCGCCGCGCTGTCGGGTGCGAGAGTCGGTTCGCCCGCGACCGGCACGGCGACCTTCACGCTGCGCGGCGATCTCTCCGCCATCGACTACGTGGTCACGTACGACAATCTCTCGAGTCCCGAGTACATGGCGCACGTCCACCGCGCGGACGACGCCATCGCCATCTTCCTGCCGATGGGAACACCCAAGATCGGCACGTGGCTGGACCCCAACGCGCACGATGTCTTCGAGCTGCGCAACGAGGAATTGTACGTGAACATCCACAGCGAATACTACCCGACCGGAGAGATTCGCGGAACGCTGCGCCGGCAGGTGCTCCCGGTAGAACCATCGACCTGGGGAGCGATCAAGGCGCTATACAGGTAAATCAGATTTCCAGGAGTCTCGTCAGGTTCCCGCCCAACACCGCGTGCTGCTCGTCGTGGCTGAAGCCCGCCGTGCGCATGGTCGCCTCTTGCGTGCGCAGCACGTCGGCGCGGTAGCCGCGCGGGAAGATCCCGGAGTCGGACCCGAAGAGAATGCGGTCGGCGCCGAAGGTGCCGCGCGCGGACTCGAACACCTCCGCGAGTGAGAGCGGCGGGTTGTGCTCGAGGATCCACGCGTTCGACCCCGCCGTGTCCGTGTACACGTTGGAGCAGGTCGCTCCCAGCGCCAGCGTCTCTTCGAACCATCCCGATCCGAAATGCGGCACCACGAAATTCACGTCGGGATTCTTGCGCGCGACCGGGATGAGGTCGCGCGGGCGGCTCTTTTCGGCGGGAAAGTCGGCGTTCAGGCCGATTAGCTTGCGCACGTTGATGCGCAGCCGGCCGCAGTGGACGAAGACGACCAGGTGGTATTTCCTCGCGACGTCGATCACGCGCGCGACCTCCGGCGACTGGATCGAGAAGTCGTGCATGGACGGGAACAGCAGCACGCCCTTGAAGTGGACCTTACTCTGGAGCGACTCCATCGCCTGCAGCGTGGCCGGCGCGGTCGGGTTGACCGCCGCGTAGGGAAACAGGCGGCGCGGGAAGCTTGCGGCCGCCTCTCCCACCGTGTTGATTTCGGTAGGGACGGAGGCGAACATCACCGCGCGGTCGATCCCATTCCTGTCCATCTCGGCTATCCAACGCGCAGCGTGAGCCTTCGGATCGGGCCCGGGGATCTCCAGCCCGCCCGCGCGCACGCGGCCGAGGACGGTCTCGGGGTCTTCGCGGGGGACAAAGGTGGCTTGGAACGCGTAGAACTCGCGCCCGAAGAAATGGACGTGGGCGTCGAAAACCATCCAACAGCCTCCGCGATGGGGTGCGCGATGCTATATTCTTCTTGCAGTGTGCACCGGCTTCGGCCGAAGGGTCAACCTGAACCTGGGAACACAAAACAGCTGCTGTTGCTATTAGACCGATCAGACGCTCATGAATCACACGGTTTCCACAAAATATTGGCATCTGCTCGATGATGGTCGGGTGCAGTGCGACGTCTGCCCGCGGTTTTGCAAACTTCGGGAAGGCCAGCGCGGCATGTGCTTTGTGCGCGCGCGCGAGGGAGATCAAATCGTCCTAACCACGTACGGGCGCTCGAGTGGTTTCTGTATCGACCCCATCGAAAAGAAACCTCTCGATCATTTTCTCCCCGGCTCGGCCGTGCTCTCGTTCGGGACCGCGGGATGCAATTTGGCCTGCAAGTTTTGCCAGAATTGGGATATTTCCAAGTCGCGCGAGGTGGAAACACTCTCCGAGGAAGCGACACCCGAAGCCATCGCGCGCGCGGCGGTAAAAACCGGTTGCCGCAGCGTCGCTTTCACCTACAACGACCCCGTCGTGTTCATGGAGTACGCGATCGACGTCGCCAAGGCGTGTCACGAGCGCGGCATTCTGACCGTCGCGGTGACCGCCGGCGAGACCTGCGACGGACCGCGTCGCGAGTTCTATCGGTATATGGACGCGGCCAACGTCGACCTGAAGGGGTTCACCGAAGACTTCTACTGGCGCGTGTGCAAGGGCGATCTGAATGCCGTGCTCGACACACTCGTGTATCTCAAGCGCGAGACCAACGTGTGGTTCGAGATCACGACCCTGCTCATTCCGGGCGAGAACGACTCTAGCGAAGAGATCGAACGCGAATGCGCGTGGATCCGCGACAATCTCGGGCTCGACGTGCCGCTCCACTTCACCGCCTTCCATCCCGACTTCATGATGCTCGACAAGCCGCCCACGCCGCCGGAGACCTTGACGCGCGCGCGCGACATCGCGCGGGCCGCGGGGCTTCACTACGTCTACGTCGGCAACGTCCACGATGAATCCGGGAGCAGCACTTACTGCCCCAAGTGCGCCACCAAGCTCATCGGCCGCGATTGGTACCGCCTGACGGCGTGGAACCTCGACGCGCACGGCTGCTGCAAGAAGTGCGGCACGCAGATTCCCGGCCGTTTCGAAGCCAAACCGGGCACCTGGGGCGCCCGCCGCGAAGCGGTCAACATGCGGGCGTTTGCCTCGTGAAGCGATGCATCAACTTAGCCCGCCGCGTCGGCGTGCCGCGCGCGCTTGTGAACTCATCCACGAACTCCCAGACTGGCGGTAAAAAACTATCCACCACGACTGCAACCCAGCCGAGGATTCATGTTCGGCGCACGATCGCTTGGTTGTTAATCGCGCTCACCGCGACAGGATGCTCGAATGCGGTGGAGATTCCGCTAGACCGGATCGGCGAGCCCGAATGGCGCAAGCCTGCTAACTATCGGTTTCGCGTGGTGGACGGGAGCGAGTATTTTGTTCGTCGTTTCTCGGTCGTCGGTTCCAGCGTCGTTGTCGAGGAAACGACGGACATCGACGAGGCGCTGGTGGGTAATCCCAACCTGCCGCCCATTTCGATTCCGATCGACGAACTCGGAAGCGTCCAGAAGATCGAGTCGAGGAAGAAGGTCCTTGCCCTCTATGGCGGGATCCTGGGCGCGTTGTTCGGAATCTTGTTGTTGGTCAGCCAATCCGAGGATACATAGGCATCGGCGCCGCGCGTTGATTTCTCCTCCCAAACCGCCTACAATGCCGGTACTGCGCGGGCCGGCGGCGTCCGCCCGCTCCAGAGCATAGAATCCAATACCGACGACATCCTAGGAGGCACATCCTCTAATGAAACCGCCTTTCAAGCTGCTCGGCTTCGACCATGTGACCTTTGCGGTCGGGAATGCCAAGCAAGCCGCTGTTTATTATCAGTCCGTCTTTGGCTTCGACCTGGTGGGGTATCGGGGGCTGGAGCAGGGAGACCGTCAAACCGCGAGCTACGTGCTGCGACAGAACCACGTCACCTTCGTCCTCAATACGCCGTACACGCCCGCTTCGCCGATCAACGAGTTGCTTGCGAAGCACGGGGACAGTGCCATCGATATCGCGTTCGCGGTGGATGATGCGGCCAAGGCGTGGGAGCACACGACCAAGCACGGGGCCAAGAATTGGTTCGAGCCGCGCACGATGGAAGACGAAGGCGGCAAGGTGGTCGTCTCGGGCATTCACACCTACGGCGATGTGACCCACACCTTCGTGCAGCGCGAGGGCTACAAGGGCACGTTCCTGCCCGGCTACGCCAAGGCGAAGTCGCGCGGCGAAGTCAGACCGACGGGGCTGCTCTTCATTGATCATATCGTCGGCAACCAGCCGGATAGCGAAATGGAAGACGTGGTTCGCTTCTACGAGAATATCTTCGGCTTCCACAGGCTGTGGACGGTCGACGACAAGGACATCTCGACCGAGTACACGGCGCTTCGCTCGGTCGTGGTGGCGGACGACAACGAGAACGTCAAGATGCCGATCAACGAGCCCGCGTCGGGGCTCAAGAAGTCGCAGATCCAGGAGTACGTCGAGTTCAACTCGGGAGCGGGCGTGCAGCACATCGCGATGTCGACCAACGACATCATCGACACCATCCAGCAGCTCAAGGCGAACGGCGCCGAGTTCTTGACCGTCCCCGATTCGTACTACGAAGAGCTGCCGAAGCGCGTCGGCGACATCGACGAGGAGATCCC
>JAKEHA010000287.1 GCA_022615275.1 Candidatus Latescibacterota bacterium | reverse complement strand
TCGCGCGTGGCTCCCGCCGGTGCACGACGCGCGCACGGTGGGTGCCTTGGCGGGCGACGTGGCATCGGGTCGCTATGGGCGCGCGGTGGTGGGCGACGCGGGGGCGCCCGCGCTCGCGGCGGCCACGCACGAGGGCGACGTGCTGGCGATCGTCGGACCCGAAGCCGGCTTCACCGACGCCGAGGTGGCGCGCTTGGTGGCAGCCGGCGCCGAGCGCGCGTCGGTGTCGTCGCATCGTCTGCGCGCCGAGACGGCCGCGGTGGTGCTCGTTTCCGCGCTCGCGCGCACGTTCGACGGGCCGTTTGACAGGGATGGAAGCGCGGCATAGACTGCGCGGGGAGGATGCACGATATGATGATTTGGGAAAAGCTCAACGAAGACATGAAGACGGCACTCAAGGGCGGCGACAAGGTCCGCTTGAGCGTCGTGCGCATGCTGATCTCGGAGCTCAAGAACGAGCGCATCGCGCAGGGCGCCGATCTCGATGACGTCTCCCAGCGCAAGGTGCTGGCGAGCTACGCCAAGCGTCGCAAGGAGGCGATCGAGGCCGCGCGCGCCGGCGGTCGCGAAGACGTCGCCGGCAAGGAGCAAGCGGAGTACGACATCACCATGTCGTACCTGCCCAAGCAGCTCTCCGACGACGAGCTGCGCGCCGCGATTCGAAAACACATCGAAAGCACCGGCTCTGCGGGGCCGGGCGCCTTCGGCGTCGTGATGAAGTCGGTGATGGCGGAACTCGGAGGCCAGGCCGACGGCAAGCTGGTATCGGCTCTCGTGCGCGAGCTCCTCGGTTAGCTCGCATTCGAATTCCCGGCGCCGGTCCGGACCGCAGCCCATGGACGACACCACCATCATCAACATCGTGCTCGTCGGTATCGTCGCCATCGGCGCGATCGCGGGCGGCATCAAGGGATTCGCGCGCCAGGTGATCGAGCTGGTGGGATTGGTGGTGTCGTTCTTCGTGGCGGCCGTGGTGGCGAGCTGGCTCGCGGCGATCTTGGCCGACCACACGTCGGTACCGCACGCGCCCGCGTTGGTAATGGGATTCCTCGCCGTCTTCGTGGGCGGTTTGATCGCGTTTCATTTCGTGGCACTCTCGGCCCAGCGATTGATTCGCACCACCTTGTTCGGCTGGGTCGATCGCGCCTGCGGCGCGTTGATCGGGCTCGTGGCCGCAACCCTGGTCGCGAGCATCTTGACGTCGGCGGCACTCGAGCTGCCGGTGTCCGACCGCGTACGCCGCGGTGTCGAGGATTCGGCGGGTGCCGCCTTCGTGCAGCCCATCGCGGGATGGATATTCAACGCGGTCTTTCCGCGCGAGCCGGGGCGCCTCGCCGCCGACACCATGGCGCGCGCCGCCGGGCCCGACGCGTAGCGTTCGCGGCCCATGGCCTTTAACCCTGCCACGAATCCCTTCGAGCACGCCGCGCGCGTGCTCTCGCTCGACGCGGTTCTCGAACTATTGGCCGTGCATTGCGTGAACGAGGGCACGCGCCGCGCCGCGCGTGCCGCGACGCCGACCGCCGACGTCGCCGCCATCGAGCGCTCGCTCGAGGAGATCGCGGAGTACGCCGCGCTCCGCGAACAATCCGGCGACATCGTCATTCCCGACACCTCGTATCGCGCCGACGTCGAAGCCATCGCCAACGGGGCGCGCGGTTTTGGCGACGCGTTGCGGCGCATCGCCGACGGCGAGCGTGCGATCGCCGCGCTGCGCCGCGCCGTGGGCGGGGAATCGGCCGCGTTCCCGCGCCTTTCGGCGATCGCGAGCGGCGCGTCGCCACACCACGACTTCGTCGCCGAGGCCGACCGCGCGCTCGAGCCCGACGGAACCATCAAGGACGACGCCACCCCGGAGTTGCGGGACCATCGCCGCGCGATTCGAGGGCTGCGTACCACGCTGCGCGGGCGCGTCGAGAAGCTGGTGGGCGAGATCGGTGCCGACGCGCACGCGACCGTCAGCGGGAGTCGGCACGTGCTGGTCGTACCGCGCGCAAAGGTAAGAAAGGGGAGCGGCTTCGTGCACGGTGCGTCCCACTCCGGCGGGTCGCTGTACGTCGAACCCATCGCACTGCTCGAACTCAACAACGATCTGGAGACGCGCCTGGCCGACGAGGCGGAAGAGATCGAGCGTATTCTGGAATCGCTTTCGGCACGCGTGCGCGCCGTGGCACCCGCGATCCTCGTCAACGCCGACGTGGTCGAGAGCATCGACTTGGTACGCGCGAAGGAAGCGTTGAGCGCGCGCTTCGGGTGCATCGCGCCCGAGATCTCGTCGACGGGGCGGCTGCGCTTGGTGCGCGCGCGCCACCCGCTGCTGTCGCTGGCGCTCGAGCGCGCGGGGCGCCTCGACCAGCAAGTGCCGCTCGACCTCGTGCTGGAGCCCGGCGAACGCCTCATGATCATCACGGGGCCCAACGCGGGCGGCAAGACGGTCGCCTTGAAAACGGTCGGGCTCGTTTCGCTCCTCTTCCAGTGCGGGCTGCGCGTGCCGTGCGCGCACGGCACCGAGGTGCCGGTCTTCGGGCGCGTGTTCGCGGACATCGGCGACGAGCAGTCGTTGGAATCGTCGTTGTCGACGTTCACCTCGCACCTGCGTCACTTGGACGAGATGGCGCGCCATGCGGACGCGCGCTCGCTGTGCTTGGTCGACGAGATCGGCGACGGTACCGACCCCGACGAGGGCGCGGCCATCGCCATCGCGGCGCTCGAGCGCATGCTCGTCTCGGGTGCCGCCGTGATCGCGACCACGCACTACGGGCGCATCAAGACCTTCGCGCTCGAGACGGCCGGTGTGGCCAATGCGTCGATGGCCTTCGCCGACGAGTCTTCGCGGCCGTTGTACCGATTGATGCAAGGCATCGCGGGGCGAAGCCGCGGCATCGACACCGCGCGGCGCACCGGCTTCGACCCCAAGGTGGTCGCGCGCGCGGAAGCGATCCTGGGCGGCGAGGCGTTTCGTATGGAATCGGCGCTTGCGCGCCTGGAAGCCAGCTACCAAAACCTGCAAACGGAGCGGAGCGCGCTCGAGCAAGCGCGCATTCGCCTCGAAGAGGCGACGCGAAGCTACGAAGAGAAAGAGCGCGCGTACGCGCTCACCAAGAAAGAGGCGAGCAAGAAGGCGATGCGCGAAGCCGAGACGATGCTGACCGACGCGCGCAAGGAGATCGAAGGGCTGGTGCGCGACATTCGCACCAAGGGCGCGGACAAGGAGACCATTCGGCACAGCCGCAAGAAAGTCGACGACATGCTCGCCGACGTGCGCGGTCAGGCCCAGGCTCTCGAGCCGAAGTCCGCCCCGCTCACGCGCGTGTCGCCCGGCGACCGCGTGTCGCTGTCTCCCACGGGCCGGCCTTTCGGAACCGTGGTGGAAGTCGATCGCAAGGACGTCACCGTGGACATGGGCGGGAAAAAGATCCGCGCGCGTGTCGGGAAGCTGTATCCTGCCGCGGGCGACGAGGTCGCCGTCGCGCGCACAGGCGTCGATGTCCAGTTCGAACCGGTGGGCGAGACGGAAGTCAGCGTGCGCGGCATGGACCGCGAGAGCGCCCTCGAGGAAGTGAGCCGCTTCATCGACCGCGCGGTGCTGACGGGCTTGTCGGAAGTGAAGATCATCCACGGCCTGGGGACCGGTGTTCTCGCCAAGGCCGTGCGGGAGTCGCTCGCGCGCGATCCGCGCGTGGTCTCGCACCGCACCGGCAACCCTATGGAAGGCGGCACCGGCGTTACCTTCGCGCGCCTCAAGTAAGCACACGATGCCCATCCCGCAGCACATCATCGATCAGATCCGCGATCGCTCCGACATCGTCGAGGTGGTGGGGCAGTACGTCGATTTGAAACGTACCGGGACCAACTACAAGGGCCTGTGTCCGTTCCACAAGGAGCGCACGCCCAGCTTCGCCGTTAGCCCCGACCGACAGATCTACCACTGCTTCGGCTGTGGCAAGGGCGGCAACGTGTTCAATTTCCTGATGGAGATGGACGGCGTGAGCTTCCCCGAAGCCGTGCGCGAAATGGGCCAGCGCGCCGGCATCGAGGTGGAAACGCGCCCCGACGACGGCGCCCGCTCGGAAAACGACGCGCTGTACCAAGCCAACGCGTTCGCGGGCCGGTTCTATCACGACCAGCTGGCCAAGTCGGCGGGCGCGGACCGGGCGCGCCGATACCTGGAGGGCCGCGCCATCCCGCGCGAGGTCTGGCGCCGCTTCGGTCTGGGCTACGCGCCCGGGTCCGGGGAGGCCCTCGCGCAGGCGGCCCTCGCGCACGGGATCTCCCGCGACGCGCTCCTCACCCTAAGGTTGGTATCGGCCC
>JAKEHA010000286.1 GCA_022615275.1 Candidatus Latescibacterota bacterium | reverse complement strand
GGATCTCCGCAGAAGCGATTCAGCGCGGGTACGTGATGCCCACCGTCGAGTCGATCGCGGAGGCGCGTCCAGAGCTGGCTGAGGCTCACCCGGGATCGCGCCGCGCGGCCGCCGTGCGCCTGTACTTCCTCGATCACAAGATGCTGCTGACTCACGGCGTGCTCCTTTCGAGGAGCGGCCTGGGGCGGTTTCCGTCGCTCGAGCTGGCGCCGATCGCAAGGGAGGTCCCCATGGATCAGGAGGTGTGGGGGCGGCGGATCGACGCGGCGGGCTTCGACCTGCGCGAGCCGATTATCCTCGATATCATGTCGTGGTCCCACGGAGTGTCCACGGGGGCGAACATGCGCACGTCGGGGACGATCGTGTCCCACCACCTGGACCGGGAGGCGGAATTCGTCGAGACCCTGCGGGCGGAGATTCATCGCGCGCGTCACGGCCCACCCGGTCCCGCGCACGATGCCCCCACGTTGATGCATGGACTCGTACACGTCGCGTTGCAGCCGTACCTGGCACTCGACGACGAGGGCGCGGTGAGGGAGTTCATGAAGGACTGGTCGGAAGCGAGCTACATGCACGAAGCCGGACACGTCTTCAGCCGGCAGGCGGGTCTCGGGCTATCGCCGCAAACCGCGCAGGAGGAAGCACTCGCGTATCTCACCGAGCTGCGCTACGGCGGCATGCCGCACTATACGCTTCGCAATATGGTTAGCGTCGGCATGGTGGAGGGTATCCGGCCGCACAAGGACGGGATGGAGGTCGTCTTCGCCGAGTTCTCGCAGCACATTCTCGCCGCCACGATGCGCGGCGATGGATTCGAGGCCATCGATTTCTCCGCCATCGCCGAATCGGCCGTCGATGGCGCCGGACTCGGCGGTATCGCGTATCAATTTCCGAAGTTGAAGGCCCACGAGATTCGCGCGCTCGCGGACCGGGTCTTCGAGGAGAAGTATCGTGCCCGGGTGAAGGAGTAAACTGCTGTTCGTAGAATGATGCAATCTGGCATAGTGCCCTTGACCACGCACGCAGCCTATGCTGGTATCTGTGAGTTTTCGGTAGTAGGTCGATAGGAGAATAGTTGGGGCTAGGTGAGGAGGTTGGGTATGGAGAGGCAAGAGCCCAAGGGTGAGGTTGCGAAGATTGAACAGAGAATTCTGCTCGTTCGAAAAGTCGGAACTGGTCGCAAAATGCGACCGGTTCAGTAACCTCAACGTTCGATCGACGGCAGTACGTCGGCAAAGCAGGTGGCTCGATGACGAAGTGGCAGTCGTACCAGGAAGTCGCTGCGTACTTACTTAACTAGTTCGCGATTCGCCATCGCGTAGGCTCGCGGTCCCGGTTAAGAAACGCGGCGCACGCTGGACCAGGGCAGTCGGTCCGCGAACCCGTTGGGCAGCACCCCCACGCGGCCGCCATTGGTGGTACTATTTACGGCGACGGACTGGGCCAAGGAAGGCCTTCCCACCCATGCTCCAGCAGGAGAAATGTGGCATGAGACAAAGACGGCCAGCAATTGATCGGATGCTTTGGATAGCTGCAGTGGGCGTGCTGGCAGCATTGCCCGCTCGCGCCGAAGTTATACATGGCTTCGCAAGAGCCGTGGATTACAACGGCGCCGGCGGCTCGATCACGGTCGGCGTGGACTTCAGTACCCAGCTCACTTTCAGGATTGATATGTCGAATCGGCACCTCGCAGATCTTCAGGCTTCTATCCCGGTCGGGCCGGGCGGAGGTTGTTCCACATGGCTGGTTTCGTTCAATGGCACAACGGGCCGTTCTGTGCCGGGCACGACACTCGAGGAACTTGAGGTTGCTCCAGAATCACCGTATTGCTGCATTCCCAGTCCCGAGTTGAACGAGACATGCGTGTTGCTGACGGTAGACGGACTGTATGTGAAATACGCCGTACGCTCGATCGACGAAACGGAGACAGGTGGGGAGTGCATCTTTGGCGGAGTGGATATAGAGTTCTTCGTTCAAACGAATGGGACTCGGGACTTCGGTCCTGTCCTTCCCGTCGAATCGTCGACGTGGGGGCGCATCAAGGCATTGTATCGCTAGCCTACGCGCTTCATCGCGATCTAGGGAAACGCCCGGCGCGCCAGTCTGATCATCTCGTCGTGTGACTCCAGAATCAGATCCGCGCCTTTGAACTCGATCGCGTGCGTCTCCGGTGTGCGCACGACGACCACCGGGATGCCCGCGGCGATCGCGGCACCCACGCCTTTCTCGGCGTCCTCGACCACGACCGCCTCGTGCGGTGAAGCGCCCACGTCTTCCAGCACCTTGTGGAAGATATCCGGCAGGGGCTTCAACGCCGCCACGGTGTCGCTCCCGACAACTGACGCGAAGCGCTCGCGCACGCCTTCGTTCTGGAGAATCGCTTCGATGTCGCTCGCCATGGTCCCGCTCGCGATCGCGAGCGTTTTCTTGGCGCGCCACAAGAGATCCACCAGCTCGCGCGCCTCGGGGAAGAAGCGAATCGTGCCGTTGCGGCAGTACTCGGAAAAGATGG
>JAKEHA010000047.1 GCA_022615275.1 Candidatus Latescibacterota bacterium | reverse complement strand
TTGTGGACCACGATGGCCACGGGACGTTACCCCGAGGACCACGGCGTGCTCAATTTCACCGTCGTGGACCCGCAGACGGGCGCGCGCGTCCCCATCAGTCGCTTGTATCGCAAGGTCGACGCGTTCTGGAACATGCTCTCGCGCCACGGGCGCACGGTGGACGTGGTCGGATGGCTCGCCACCGACCCCGCCGAGGCGATCAACGGCGTCATGGTCACCGACAAGTTCGGATACGTCGCGTACGCGCCGGGAGACACCGCGCGCGCGCACGCGTCCAACATCCACCCGTTGGAACGCGCCAACGAGTTGACGGCTTTCGTGGTGCACGCGGACGACGTTCCCAAGGTGGAGCGCTTCGTTCGCATACCCGATGACGAGCTCGCCCGCCACCGCGGGGCCTTCGACCCCAAGGACCCGGTCAACAACTTGATCCACCTCTATGCGTCGACGCTGACGTTCCGAAACATCGCCTTGACCCTGTGGGAGAAGGACCAACCCGACGTATTGGCGGTGTACTTCGAGTGGGTGGACGCGATGAGCCATCTGTTCATGCTGCACGCTCCGCCGCGCATGCCCGACGTTCCGCAGGACGAATACGAACGCTACTCGCGCGCGATCGATCAGGCGTATGTCGTGCAAGACGAGATCTTGGGGGAGATCATGGCGCACATGGACGAACGCACCGTGCTCATGGTGATCTCGGACCACGGATTCAAGAGCGGGTCGGCGCGGCTCAAGAACCGCCCCGAGATCTGGGCGGGCAACGCCGCGCTCTGGCATCGCCTCGACGGCATCGTGGCGTTCTACGGCGCCGGCGTGAAGAAGGGCGCGACCATCGAAGAAGCCTCGATCCTCGACGTCGCGCCCACGATCCTGGCACTCTCGGGACTGCCGCGCGCGAGCGACATGCCCGGCCAGCCCATCGTCTCCGTTTTCGACGGCGCGGTGGTTGCGTCCTTTTCGAGCGAGACCGTCGCGACGCTGGACGGACCGCGCGACGCGTCGTCGCAGACTCCCGCATCCGGCGCGGCCGACGCGGAGACCATGAAGAAACTCGAGGCCCTGGGCTACCTCACACCCGACAACGCGGATGCGCACAACAATCTCGGCCAGCGCTACCAGCAACGCGGCGAGTACGCGAAGGCGGTCGAAGCCTACCAGAAGGCGATCGAGATGCGTCCCAGCTTCCACAGCGCGTACAACAACCTCGCCGTGTGCTACGGCAAGCTCAAGATGTACCAGGAAGCCGAGGCGGCGCTGCGTAAGTGCATCGCGCTCAAGCCGGACGATTTCTACGCCATGAACAATCTCGCGGTCATGCTGATCGAAACTGGACGCGTCGAGGATGGGTTGCGTCTGGCCGAGAGTGCCGTGCGCACCGAACCCGGGTACGCGAACGGGCGCGTAACACTGGGATCGGCCTACGCGATGACGCGTCGCTTCGACGAAGCCGAGCGCGAGTTCAAGGAGGCGCTTCGACTCGAGCCCGACAACGCGGCCGCGGCGACCAATCTGCAGCGGCTCGCGCAGGCGCGCGCCGGGAGCGGTGATAACCGATGAACGCACCCACCAAGAACGTTCTGCTCGTCATCATGGACGGCTGGGGCTGGCGCGAGGAAGAAGACGCGAATGCGGTGCGTTTGGCGAAGACACCCGTCGTCGATAGTCTGTGGGAGCGCTATCCGCACACGCTGATCCAGGCCTCGGGCCCGTGGGTCGGGCTCCCCGACGGACAAATGGGCAACAGCGAAGTCGGCCACTTGAATCTCGGCGCGGGGCGCGTCGTTTATCAGGACATCGTGCGCATCGATCGCGCCATCCGGGACGGTTCGCTGTTCAAGAACGCGGTGCTGATCGAGGCCATGGACCGCGTGCGCGCGCGCGGCGCACTGCACGTGATGGGGCTCTTGTCCGACGGCGGCGTGCACAGCCACCAGCAGCACGTGTACGCGCTCTTGAAGATGGCGAAGGAGCGCGGGGTGCGCGACCTGTTCGTGCACGCGATTCTGGACGGGCGCGATACCGCGCCGCACGGAGGCGAGCGCTATGTGCGTGAACTCGAGGAGAGAATGCGCGCCGAGGGCGTGGGCACCGTCGCCACCGTGGTGGGGCGCTACTACGCAATGGACCGCGACAAGCGCTGGGAGCGCACGCGGCGTGCGTACGATCTCTTCACCCTGGGCGAAGGGGCCAGGGCGGAGAGCGCGGCCGAAGCGATTCGTCGTTCGTACGACGCGGGCGTGACCGACGAGTTCGTCGAGCCGGTCGCGATCGGCTCCGAAACCCCGCCGCGCGGACTCGTGCGCGACGGCGACTCGCTCGTCTTCTACAACTTCCGCGCCGATCGCGCGCGCCAGATCACGCACGCCTTCACCGACGAGGACTTCGCCGGCTTCGAGCGGCGCGCGCGTCCCCGCGTCCATTATGTCGGCATGGCGCGCTACGAAGACTCGCTCGACCTGCCGTGCGTGTTTCAACCGGAGTCGCGCCAGGACCTGCTGGTCGATACCGCGGCCGCCCACGGAAAGGCCACGCTTCGCATCGCCGAGACCGAAAAGTACGCGCACGTCACCTACTTCTTCAACGGCGGGGAAGAACACGAGTATCCGCACGAGACGCGCGTGCTGATCCCGTCGCCGAAGGTCGCCACCTATGACCTGAAGCCCGAGATGAATGCTGCGGAGGTGACCGACGCCTTGATTCGCGAGATCCGCTCCGATCGTCACGACTACATCGTGTGCAACTTCGCGAATCCGGACATGGTGGGACACACGGGTGTGCTGGCGGCGGCCATCAAGGCTTGCGAGACGGTGGACGGATGCGTCGGACGCGTCCTGGAGGCGATCGATCCGACGCGCTGGGCCGTCATCGTCACCGCCGACCACGGCAACGCCGAGCTGATGGTCGACCCGGCCACCGGCGGTCCCCACACCGCGCACACGACCAACCCGGTGCCGTGCATCCTGGTCGATCCCGACTACCGCGGGGCGCTCATCGAAGACGGTTCGCTGCGCGACATCGCGCCCACCATTCTCAATTACATGGGAGTCGCGCGGCCCGCCGCGATGACGGGACGCGATCTGCGGGTGGCAGTGCCCGCATAGGGCGAGCATCGAGGGTTGCCGACGCGAACTTCCGCAGCGAGCCACGAATTCCAATCGGACGCGAGCGAGGACCTGAGAGCGGAGGCAAGCCCTCGCTGCTCGCCTCTACTACGCCGTCGGAGTCGCTTCGCCCGCCGTGCGGCGCTTCTCCAAGAGTTCCTTCACCCCGTAGAGTGCGACCAGAATGATCAGCGGCTCGACGTAGAGCCGTGAGTAGTCGCTGGCCCCGATGAATCCCCGCAGCACGGCGTAGCCGAGCACGGTCGAGAGCAGCACGAGCGCGGCGCGGTGCCGGCGCTTGACCGCGAAGATCGACCCCGCGACGAAGAAGGGCAGGAGTACTCCGTAGTTGAGAATGCCGGCGGCGTTGTGGCGCAAGGACCAGGCAGGCTCGGGCCGTACTCCGCGCGCCGGATCTCCCGGAGAAGCGGCGAAGCGTGCCACCCGCCAGAACTCTCGTTCATTCGCGAAGAACCCCGGCCTCCGGATCACGGTCGCTTCCGGATGCGTCGTCGCCGCGGGCTCGGGCGGGGCGTCGCGCAGGATGCGAGCGACGGGCGCGGTGTAACGCTGCGCTTCCAAGGCCACCGGGACCACGTCCCGATAGACCACGAAATTGCGAATCGTCCACGGCAAGAAGAACACGAACAGCGCGGCCATGAAAAGGAACACGTACTGCGCGCTCAACACGCGGTGGTGCGTCGATCCCACGGCCAGGAACACGATCAAGAGCGGCAGCAGCACCAGAAACATGGGCTCGGTATGAAAGAGCAGCGCACACAGGAACGCGATCCAGGTGGCGGTGCGCATGCGATAGAACGGACGCGCCAGCGCGTAAGCGAGCCAGGTCACGAGGAACGTCACCAGCACGTCGCGCGCCGCGAGGCTCGCGAAGTACCAGTGATTGACCGACAGACCGAGCCACAGGGCCGCGATCAATCCCACCCGCTTGCCCAGCAGGCGCTCGCCGATTCGATACAGGAACAGGGTCGTGATCGCGCCCAGGACCGCGTTCAGCATGACCGCCGTCCACCAGGAAACGCCGAAGAGTTTGAACGCGAGTGCCAGCAGCATGCGGTAGCCGGGGGCGGTGGGCGAGAAGGGAGTCGTGATCCACTCCCAGCTCTCGACCATGCGCGCCGCGATGCGATAGCCGTAGGAGTCGTGGGCGACGACGTTGGGATCGTCACCGAATACGACGGCGTAGAGGACACGAAGGCCGAACGCCAACGCAAACAGCGCCAGCAGCGTTCTACGGTCAGGGGTCAACGCTACCTCACGGCCCGGAGCCGGGGGCCAGAACGAGTGAGCTCGGGTGTGACGGAGTCGAGTCTACGGGCGGCGTTGCGCGCCTGTCAATCGTTCGAACGGAATCGTGCCTACGGTTGGACGGTGACCGTGCCGGTCATCCCCATGTCCCAATGTTCGCGGCAGGAGTACGTGTAGGCCCCCAACTGCGTGAAACGATGGCCGAAGTTGCCCGAGTTTTGGATACCCGAGTCGAACGCGCGCGGGTCTTCGCTGGGGTCGGGTGTCGTTCCCGACGTGACCGAGTGGTCATCGTTGACGGACCACGTCCACAAGACGCTGTCGCCGGGCGCAATCGTGATCGTCCTCGGGAAGAAAGACCCGTCGCCCACGGTGACCGCGTGCGTGCGCGACTCGTGGGACCGCCGTCGCCGCCGCAGCTCACGACGAGCGCGAGAACTCCCAACGTGCCGATCCGCGACATCGTTCGTGAGCGAAGGGAAGCCATGGCCCGGTATCGTGCAATTGCCGTGCCCGCAGGCGAGTCGTCAGACGTGCTTGGCTCCGCGATTCACCGAGAGTTTCTCCAGGGCCGTGATATCGCCCGCCAGAACCGGACCGCAGTGTGGGAGACGTAGGGCCGCAGAATCTCGGTGTCGACCTTGACTCGAAACAGGAGATCGATCTCGTCCTTGCTCGATCCGTCAGCACGCAGAGCGTGTCGGTGTCGTAGCGGATGCCGTCGTCGCCGGACGTCACGACGAAGCCGTAATCGTCGATCAGGAACGCGAAGTTCGCTCGAACCGTCTTCTCGAATTCCGTCATGATGCCCGCCTGCCTGGAGATGGTACTGCGCGACTCGCGGCCCCACAAGCCGCTTGCTCGCGGCGCGCCCGTATGCTAACCTCCGCCGCTTCAATCGCAGTCCCGCACACGAGAATCCGGAGTTTTTCACCATGGCTGTTCCGTTCCTCGATCTCAGGGCTCAGTACACATCCATCAAAGGCGAGATCGACGCCGCCATCGCGGGCGTCGTCGAGAGCTGCGGGTTCATCGGCGGGGAGACGCTGCGCCGCTTCGAGCGCAACTTCGCGGCCTACAGCGGGGCGAAGTTCGGAGTCGGGTCCTGCAGCGGGACCTCCGCGTTGCACCTGGCACTCATGGGCGTGGGTGTGAAGCGCGGCGACGAGGTCATCACCGCCTGCAACACCTTCATCGCCACCACGGAAGCCGTCATGCACGCGGGCGCGCGACCCGTGCTGGTCGACGTCGACGAAGCCACCCAGCTCATCAGTCCGGAGCGCGTGGAGGCGGCGATCACACCCAAGACGCGCGCCATCATTCCGGTGCACCTGTACGGACAACCCGCCGACATGGACGCGATCCGCGACATCGCGAAGCGGAAGAACCTCAAGATCGTGGCCGACGCCGCGCAGTCGCACGGTTCCGCGATCGCGGGCGATCGCAAGAAGACCCTCGGCGACACCACCGCGTTCAGCTTCTATCCCGGGAAGAACCTCGGCGCCTACGGCGACGCGGGCCTGGTTGCAACCGACGACGAGGAGGCCGCGACGTTGATGCGCGCGCTCGGCGACCACGGCAGCAAGGAGAAGTACCACCACATCTACGAAGGCTGGAACTACCGCCTGGACGCCATTCAGGCCGCGGTCCTCGACGTGAAATTGAAGCACCTCGACCAGTGGACCGAGCGCCGTCGCGCGCACGCCGCGCGCTACGACCAGGCTTTCGCGGGCACCGCGGTGATACCCATCGTGGCGGCACCGGGACGCACGCACGTCTATCACCTGTACGTCGTGCGCGTCCCCGATCGCGACCTCGTCATGTCGCGCTTGAAGGAGAAGGGGATCGGGACCGGCATCCACTACCCGCTGCCGCTCCACCTGCAGCCGGCCTACGCGCACCTCGGATTGAAGAAGGGATCGTTCCCGGTCGCGGAGAAGGTGGTGGCGCGCATCGTGTCGCTGCCCATGTACGCGGAGATGACGGCCGCCATGGTCGACGAAGTCGCGGCCGCGACGATCGCGGCGGCGACGTAGGGTGGCCCCCTGGTGCCCAGAGTGTCTCAAACGCCCGTTGACATTGGGCTGGATCTTGCTAGTATAGTGTCTGAAAAGCGTCTGGGATGAGTCGCTAAGCGTCTCGAGTTGGGGCTTTAAGCCCCAATCCCCAGTCGCTTTTTCTTCATGGTGTGGGGAGGACGACGCGATGTATCTCTGCTATCTCGATGAATCCGGCACCTCGAGTATTCCGGGCAACACGTCTCATTTTGTTCTCGCTGGGGTGTCGATCCCGGTCTGGCATTGGCGGGACTGTGACCGCGAGCTCCAGGAGGTCAGACAGAGATTCGCGCTGGGCGAGAGCGAAATCCATGTCGCGTGGATTCTCCGTCCCTACCTCGAGCAGCGGAAGATACCCCGCTTTGATTCACTTGACTATTCGGAGCGCCGCCGACAAGTCACGGCGTTTCGCACAAATGAGCTACTGCGTCTCCAAAGGAAAGGGAATTCGGCTGGCTACCGCCAAGC
The DNA here is from genome assembly GCA_022615275.1 of Candidatus Latescibacterota bacterium. GTDB lineage: Bacteria > Krumholzibacteriota > Krumholzibacteriia > WVZY01 > JAKEHA01 > JAKEHA01. The sequence goes on along the minus strand of JAKEHA010000047.1, from coordinate 4,098 downwards.
CAGGAAGAACTACGCACAGACCGACGCCTACGTTCATCTCACTCATGATGAAAGAAAATCTTTGGTGGCGGAGACGGCGCGACGTATCGGCAGATGGGGTTTCGCGAGACTATTCGCCGAATGCATAGACAAGGTGCACTTCTCGAGCGTTCGAAATGTCGAAGAGGTGGACCAGCAGTCACTAGAGCAGGTCGCATCTCGCTTTGAGCGGTATCTACAGTTGGTTGGATCGGGGCAGGATCAACGCGCCTTTGGTCTCCTGATCCACGATAACAACCCGACAGTCGCGCACCGACAAACGATGCTAATGCGCGAGTTTCATCGCACGGGAACTCCATGGACCGACTTGGAGAGCATAATCGAGACGCCGCTCTTCGTGGATAGCAGCCTGACGGCAATGGTTCAGGTTGCGGACCTATGTGCGTATGCGATGCGACGATACCTGGAGAACGGTGAATACATCCTTTTCGATCTAATCTTCGACAGAGCAGACCGCAAGGACGGGATCGTAGTGGGCGTCCGGCACTTCACCAAGCCGGGGTGTAACTGCAAGATTTGCGTCGCGCACCGCCGCTAGACTGTAGGACCCTCATTGGGCCTGAAAAGCTTGCAGAACTAGTCGTCGACGCCGGTTTGGCAGGATGGCTTGTGGGGAAAGTGTCATAGCGCCCCCGACGAATCAAGTTCGCCAGAATCGCACGGCCTGCCTCATGTTCTCACCGAGGCCGTCGTAGCACTTGTCGAGTGCGCACCGGAGCTTCGTAGGATTCACTCCAACGTAGATCGAATATGTCCAGGCAGCATGTGCGAAGACCCCCACAATGGTGGGGACTAGGAATGTCTTCAACCTCTCCGAGGGGCGTCGCTCAACAACAGGGCCTTCAGCGTTGATTTCGAGTTCCTGCATTCCAACTCGGCGAAGCATGACATGGTCACCATGGGCGACTCCGCAAAGGACGCGGTACAACTCGGCTTGGCCGAGTTCGTTTCCAACAAGCTCGGTAAGGTTGGGTGGGGCGTGACCCGCCCCAATGCGGCGGCCGTGTCTGTTTCGCACTGGCCTGAAGCCCAGTTTCTTGCAGATTTCTTCGATCTCATCAAGTCGCGCCTTTGCCTTGGCGACTTTGTCATTCTCGCCTCTGAGTCGAGCGATTTTCTCCTGCTCGTGGCTACCCAAAGATGGTCTTGGGACGTTTCAATTGCAGCGGACGCGAGTGAATAGACTGTAAGAATGGACTCGGGTCGAGCAAACGCCGTTCGCTCTATGCCCCCTGGTGAAGATTCTCCAAATGTGGCGCCCGTTTCCTTGCGTAACTCGGTCCATTCGACCAGGAAGTCATAGACTATGGAATCGGCCGACATGCCAGCACCATGCAGCCCCTAGAACGACGCGTTCAGACTGAACAGGTAGCGAAAGTCGACGTAATCCGCCTCGCCGTTGACGTCCGAGTGGCTAACCCAGAATGGCACGTCCAGCCGCCACGTGAAATTCCAGAACGGCCACGCCACGTGGGAGCGAATCCCAACCCCCGCGTTCTCCAGCCGCGCATTCAGGACGCCGCCGTCGACCAGCGAGGTGACACGCGGGCTGTCCTGCAGCGGATTCTCGCTGTCGAGGATCCAGCCCACGTCGTAGAAGCCGTACCACGACGTCGTCCCCACCAGCTTCGCGAGCGGCTTTTCCAGACCGAACAGCTTGAGCTTGGTGCCGAGCTCGGCGTTGACGGCCAGGAGCTTGTTGACGCCGAAGGTACCGGCCGCGTAGCCGCGCAGGTTGCCGTCGCCGGGTTCGACGTAATTGAGATCCTGCGGTACGGCACCGGGCGCACGCAGCCAGAAGCGCTCCTCCTGTTTCATCGGTCCGCCGCCCGCGAGGTTGAACTTGCGCTGGGTGGGGACACCGCCTCCGGCGAATCCGCCGAACAGGCGCAGGCGCGCATCCAGTCTGACCACCTCGGGCCGCGAATGGAATGTCGCCAGCATCGCGATGCGCTCGTAGTCGGTGTTGCCCGCGAACCAGTCGCGACCCAGGTTGAAATCGATTGCGAGGCGCGTCGACATGATATCGAGCTGGGGGTCGACCGCGTACGACACGTACGGTCCGACGTCGGCGAGCGACGTGTCGTAGATCTCCGTGCTCGTCAAATAGGCCGCGTCGCGCAGCTCGTGGTAGCCGTAACCGAACGTGATGTCCTGCGTGGGCGGCTCGATCAGCTTGCCGCGCTTCTTGAAGGCGACTTCGATGCGCGCGTCGGCGCGGCCTTCCATCCGGTAGCCGGACAGGCGCAGCGTCGTGTTGGTGTTGAGCCAACGCTTGGGCGTTTCGTACGAGCCGGAGTAATCCCACTGCTCGCTCTTGGCCCCGTAGTACACGCCCAGGTTGATGCGGCGCTTCCACCCGTGCAGGCTGCCGAACAGGTGGTAGCCCACCTTGGCGCCGTCGACGTCGTTGTACCAGATCGCGGGACGATGGCGGATCTGGTACGCGTCTTCGGGATAGTAATAATTGTTGGGCCAGTCGACCTGGAAGTCGCGCTGCTTCGGGTGCACGTTGTTCGAGCGGTCGATGTCCATGATCTCGTTGTCGGGATTTATGTCGACTTTCACGGGCACCGCGGGCAGCTTCACGCGCTCGCGAATCTCCCGGTCGCGCGCGTCGAAGCGCTTCTTCTCCACGCTGCCGTCCGGCATCGTGAAGTGGACCTCGATAGGCAGGTACAGCTCCCCGATGCGTTTGATGACCACTTCGGTGGTGGCACCGGTCGAGTCGGCGCGCGAGCGCGCGCTCTCGAGTTTGTAGTCGACCGTCTTCTTGGTGTGCAGCCACTGCTCGAATTGACGCGAGAGATCGCGCTGGGCCACTTCCTCGCACACTAGCCGAAAGCGCTCCTCGTTCACGTGCTTGAGCTGCCAGCGATCGAAATAGGTCTGCAGGATGCGCTCGAAATTCTCGGGGCCGGCGGCGTACTGGATGGCGCGGACGACCAGCGACGCCTTGGTGTACACGTTGGTGCGGTACGAATGGTCGTACTTCTCGGCCCGAAACGACGCGCGCTCGCCGTAGCCGCGCCGGTCGAGGTCGAACACCTGCCGCCGCGCGTCTTCCCATTGCTTGTACTGCGGCGTCATGCGCTGGTACCAGTTCCACTGGCGCTTGTCGCCCCACGCGCCATAGCGCTGATCCTGGTACCAGCGGGTCTGAAAGACCGTGAATCCTTCGTCCATCCAAGCTTCCTCGCGCTCGTCGTTGGCGAGCAGCCCGAAGAAGTACACGTGGCCGATTTCGTGGAACGCGAGCCCCTCGCTGGCGCGCCCGTCCATCACGAACATGGGGTACTCCATGCCGCCTTGTCGCAGCCACTCGGCCACCGTGATCTGCGGATACGGATACTTGCCGACCTTCTTCTCCAGCCAGCGAATGGCGCGGATCGCGTGCACCAGAGTCGAATCCTGCCAGGTCTTGGCGCTCGCGCGGCGGTACACACTATAGATGTTGACGTCGTTGATGGTGGTGTCTTCCACGACGTAGGTCGGGTCCGTGCACCACGCGAAGTCGTGCACGTTCTCGGCGTGGAAGTGCACGGTCTTCGTATTGCCGGTGACGGGGCGCTTGGGCGCCTTCGGGTTCTTGGCCGGGTTGTAGTCCCAGCCCGGGTCTCCGGCTTGCACCACACCCGTCGCCGCCACCACGAAGTGGTCGGGCAATTCGATGTGCACGTCGAAGGTGCCGAACTCGCCGTAGAACTCGCCTTCTTCGAACTGGTCGGGGTGAAAGCCGTTCTCGTCGTACACGACGATCTTCGGATACCACTGCGCCATGTCGTAGTGGTGGCCGCGGTAACCGGAGCGGTCGATGGCCTTGCGCACCTTGCCGTCGAAAGAGAGAGTGATCGTCATAGAATCGCGCGGCGTCAACCCGCGTGGAAGCGCGAAGTGCGCCAGGGTCCCGTCGACGGTGTGGGTGACCGGCGTGCCGTCGACCGCGAGGTCGGACAGATCGAGCCACCCTTTGTGCGCATCCGGGACGTCGCGCAGGCGGAAGTTGTACTTGCGGCTCTCGTCGACCTGATAGGGGACGTTCTTGTCGCGAAACGCATT
>JAKEHA010000285.1 GCA_022615275.1 Candidatus Latescibacterota bacterium | reverse complement strand
GGGGTCGTTGCGGGCCCAGAAGCGCGTGATCCACTGGCGCCGCGCGGAGTCCGACGGCAGCGCGAAGAACTGGCGCAGCTGGTGCGCGTTCATCAGGTACTGGAGCGAAGCTGCCTCGCGCTGCATGCGCGGGTCGAGCTTCCTGAGGTCCTCGGGCGTGATCTTGTACTCGGCCTTGGCCGACGCGAGCGTCGCCACCGCGCCGAGCAACGCGGCGAGGACCAGGGCGCGAGTGGTGTTGTGCGGCGGACTCATCGATTGGCGCGCCTCAACATGGCGAGGCCGACGGCTAGAAAGATAATGTTCCCGAGCTGCGCGGCAAGGGCCGCGGGCAGGAAGCCGTTGTGTCCCAAGGTTTGCCCGACGCGCAGGATCGCGTAGTAGACGAATGCCACCACCAGCGTCAGCCCGAAACCGGTCGCAATCGACGGCTTGCGCTTGCCCGACGACAGCGCCACGCCGATGAGCACGAAGATCGACCCCGCGAAGGGGAAGCTCAGCTTGAAGTACAGGTCCACGAGGTACTTCTGGACCTTGCCCCCGCTGCGCTCCACGCGCTCGATATAACGCTGCAGCTCGGCGAAGGTCATGTTCTCTTCGTCGATCTCTTCTTGTGCGAAGTCGTCGGGGGTCTCCGTCATCTCGCGCACGGTCAACGTGTCGAAGGCCTCGACGCGCTCCTCGTCTCCGAACGTGCGCACGAAGCCGTTCGAGAACACCCACCGCGATCCGTTCCACCTGGCATTCTTGGCGTCGATGCGCCGTTCCATCGTGTTGCCGTCGAACTGCTGGACGACGACGTCGTACATGGCCAGGTTCTCGTGGCTGTAGGTCTCGGCCAGGTACACGAAGCCGTCCGCGCCCAGATAGCGGAAGTTGTTCTTCACGTCCGGATTCAGGCGTTCGCGCCCCTCGATGTCGTGGCGCATGATGTCGCTCTTGATGCGGTTGGCGCGCGAGACCACGGCGTCGTTGAAGAACACGGAGGCGACGCTCACCAGGATCGCTATCGAGAAGATGGGCGCCGCCACCCGCACCAGGCTCACCCCGGACGCGAGCAGCGCCGTCAGCTCGTTGCGACGGGCCAGGATGCCCATCGCGAACACGGTGCCGAGCAGGAGTGACACCGGCACCACGTAGGTCAGCACGAAGGGAATCGCGAAAACGTAGTAGCGCGCGATCTCGCCCAGTTGCGCGTCGTGGTCGATGAAGTTGTCGATCTCCTCGAACACGTTCACCGTGATGTAGATCACGACGAACGAGAACACGGAGTAGACAAAGATTCTGACGAAGCGGGCGACGAGGTATTTATCGTGGATTCGCGGTCGCATGGCGGCGGAAGAGCGATCTTAGCACGGAAACCCAGGTCCAGTCCGCAAGTGCTTGTTCGCGCGCGGCCTTGCGCAGGAAGACGATCGCGAGTGCGCCGAAGATGAGGTTGGGCGCCCACATGGCGAGGAAGGGGTCGGCGAAGCCGCGGTCGGCCAGCTTCTCGCCGCCGATCAGGCACACGTAGTAGACCAGGAAGAACAGGATGCTCAACCCGATGGCCATGTTCATGCCGGAACGGCCCATGCGAATGGCCAGGGGGGCGCCCACCATGACGAAGATGATGCACGCGAAGGGGATCGAGTACTTCTTCTGGATCTCCACCTGGTAGCGGCGAATCTGCTTCTCGAAGGACTCGCGCTTGCCGATCTCGGTCTCGATGCGCTGGCGCGCGAGGAACTCGCTGCGGGCCGCCAGCGGTGCGCGCCCGGACCCACTCGGTCGCACGGTGGGGCGCGGCTTGGAGGGACCCTCGACCAAGGCGGTGGACGCGGTGTCCGGCTTGGTCTCCCAACGACGCGCGCGCTCCTGCGCGTTCAAGAGGTCGAACGTATTGTCCAGGGACGCGTTGGCCTGGCGAATGATCTCCTGGCGTGAGAGCGCCATGTCGGTCCGGATCTCCTGGATCTTGTCCTCCATCATGCGCACGCTCATCTCGCGATCGCCTCGGTAGTCGCGCTCGCTGCGCTGCAGCGACCGGTCGACGTCCTTGATGTTGAGCGTGTACTCCTTGAAGGTCGTGCGCCGGTAGGTGCCGCGGTCGGCCGCCACCGGCAGCTCGTGGATCTCGCCGTTGTTCAAGTCGACGCGCAGCACGTTCTGCCCCTCGATCATTTGCAGCTTGCCGGACTCGGCGATGATCGTGGTCGGGAGCCCGCCCTTCTCGTTGCGCTTGAATATCTGCACGTCCTGGATCTCGCCCGTGCGGTCGTCTTTCTCCTGGAAATAGATGGTGTAGCCCTGCACGTCGTCGATGAACCGATTCGGATTCAGCTCCACGGTGGGCTGCTTGCGCTGGATGTCGATAAGGAGATTCATGAGGCGGTGGTTCGACTCCGGCAGCACGTGGTTGTTGTAGAGGACGAGTGCGATGGCCAGGAGGGTCGCGCCGAAGACGCCGGGGAGGATCATGCGATAGGTGCTGTACCCGCAGGCCCGCATCGCCGTGATCTCGTTCTCGCTCGTCAGATTGCCGTAAGTCATTAGCGTCGCGGGCAATACAGCCATTGGTATGATTAATGCGAACATGTGCCCCAACGAGAGCGCAAATGCTTGCAGCACAATGTGAAACTTGACTCCCTTGCCCAGGAACAAGTCGATGTAGCGGAGGATGAAATCCATTATGAACACGAAGGTTATTACCGCCATCGAGAAGGCGAAGGGGCCGAGGTAGTTTCGCAGGATGTAGCGCTCGAAGATCATCGGGCTACGGCTCATTCGGGAGGGACGGTTCCTAGAGACCTCTGGATAATCACCGATAACGGGTTTGCTGACAAGACGTTTTATCGACGACGCCCCCTGGCTTCGCGTGCGCTTCGAGGCCGCGCGAGAGCGAACGGACCGGGTAGGTGGGGGCGTCTCGCCGTTTGTCCCAACCTGTCGCCGAACGGCGACAGTTTCGACTCGTTTCGTCCTCGATTCGGGACGCGACGAGTGCGACCGAACCGATGCACGACACTCACGAGAAGGTGATCTCGAAACTTCTGAACGATTGGTATCGACGTGCCGCGCTTTTGTATTTCGGTGTTGTCCAGAATCCCTCTCGCGCCCTTCCGCCTCTGGACCCCGGTCCTGGCTCTCGCATTCGTTTCCGTCCTCGCTTCTGTTAACACCGCGCGCGCCCAAGGGTTCACGACTTACTCGATCGACCTGGGCGAAGTCGGCAAGCTCTACGACACCCTCTATCGCGACCGCGTCACCGACGAGATCGTCGACTCGGTGGTGGTATACGACTACGAGCGCATCCCCTTCGGTGGTTTGCGCTACAAGGTCCCGCACTTCCTCGAGACCGACGTATCGACCACGCGCGCGGTCGACGATTACCTGGCCGTGCCCGGCTACCGGGCGCGCTTCACGGTGCCGCGCGGCGAGTTCTTCGAACCCACGGAACGCGAGGCGGGCGATCTCATTCTGACCGAGCCGCGCGATTACACCATCCCGGGTCTCACCGTCGACTTGCGCTCGATGGACGACGTCGCGACCGAGATCTACCGCAACACCACGAACCAAATCTGGCGCGAGTCGGCGCGTGCGAGTGTCGCGGCCGTGGCGGTGACGACGGATGTCACCACCGGCGGCATCACCTTCGACATTCCGCTCCCCATGCCCAAGCAGCTCGAATCGATATTCGGCCCGGGAGAAAAGACCAGCATCACGCTGCGCGGCCGCGAGGAGATCACGATCGCGGGCGAGACCACCAAGCTCGACCCGTTCATCGGCGCCGAGGGCCGGCAGGAACAGTCGCTGTTCCCGTCGCTCGACATGCAGCAGCGGCTCGACGTGAGCTTGACCGGCACCATCGGCGACAAGGTGAGCATCCAGGTCGACCACTCCAGCGAAGCCATCGGCGACGACGCCAACCGCGTGCGCCTCGCCTACACCGGCTACGAAGACGAGGTGATCCAGCTGATCGAGCTCGGCAACACCAGCCTGTCGTTGCCGGGATCGCAGCTGGTGAGTGTCTCGACCAACGCGCAGGGACTCTTCGGCGCCAAGATGCTGGCCAAGATGGGTTCGACCGACGTCACCATGATCGCGAGCAAGCAGGAGGGCGAAGTCTCCAACGCGCAGTTCACGCCCACCGGCGGTGCCCTGGGCGAAACGGAGTTCCGCACGATTCGCGACGTCGACTACGTGCGCAACAAGTACTTCTACTTCGACAATCCGCGCGCGTCCATCGGGCCGCAAGCGGCGGGGATCGAGGTCTACAAGGGGTTCATCAACAACAATACCGGAAGCGGAGGATCGAACCGCACGCAGGGGTACGCCGTGCCGGACCCCAACGGCGACGGATCGGGCATCGACGCCGCCGTGGCGATTCTCAACAGCGGCGGCCAGCCGGTCGGACTCTCCACCCAGTACTTCGAGTTACTCACGCTCGGAACCGACTACACGCTCATCATCGATGCCGTGACCGACGATATCACGGGCATTGAGCTCTTCCAGGCCATACCCAACACCGCCAGCGAGACGCTGGCGGTGAGATACATCAGTGCACACGACTCTACCATCGGCGGAACGTACGAGGAGCTGGGCGTCATCGAGGGCGGCCCCAAGCTCCTGCTCGAGATGATCAAGGCGCCCTTTCCGGATCCCAAAGACCCGATCGTCGGTTCGACCTGGCTGCTCGAGTTCAAGAACATCTACAACCTGGGGCTCACCAACATCGACGGCAACTCGCTCGAGGTCAGCATCGTCGACAACCTGAATCCGCGCCTGAACCCGCAGTTTCCCGACAGTTCCGATGTGCCCTACCTGAAGATCTTCGGCTTGGACCAAACCGATGCCTCCGGCGACGCGCCGCCCGACGGGCGCATCGACCTCAGGTTCGGGCGCGTCAACCTGGACGCCGGGCTACTCCAGTTTCCCATTCTGGAACCGTTCATCCCTCCCCCCGACTCGGTGGCGCGCTGGACGGACAGCGCGTTCTCGTTCACGGGTCCGTACGCGGCGCAGTACGACACCTCGCGCGCGATCTACACGGACCGGCTGAACACGACGCAGCGCGAAGAGGAAGTCCACCAGTACACGATCGAGGTGCGCGCGGTCAGTACGTCGAAGTCGTTCCGCATCAACGCGCTCAACATCGTCGAGCAGAGCGAGGTCATTACGCTCGACGGACAGCGACTGAACCGCGGCAGCGACTACGATATCGATTACACCACGGGCGAGGTGACGCTCAAGGATTCCGCGCTGTCGCGGCTGAACCCCGATTCGAACATTAGCATCGACTATCAATTCAAGCCGCTGGGCGGTGTGGGATCGAGCACGCTGGCCGGGATGAGCACGACCTCCAAGTGGGGCGAGAACGCGCGCCTGGGGACAACACTACTGTACGAGTCGCGCTCGACCAGCAGCGACCGCGCGCGGCTGGGCGAAGAGCCCACGCGAGCCATCGTCGGCGGCCTCACCGCCGGCTACCAGCACCAATCGCGGATCTTGACCGACATCGCCAACTGGCTGCCCTACGTCGACAGCGACCAGCCCAGCACGGTGACGTTCGACGGCGAAATCGCGGGCAGCCTTCCCAATCCGAATACCCAGGACGAGGCCTACATCGACGACTTCGAGGGCGTCGAGGACACCGACCGCATCGGGCTGGCGCGGCGCTCGTGGTACCCGGCCAGCTTGCCGCTCGAAGAAGACAACACGGTGAAGTCGGATGCGTCCCGCGTCGGTTTCTACTGGTACAACATCGAACCCGACCTGGGGCTGCACCGGCGCGACCTGAACCCGACCCTCGACGACCAGGAGAACACGCTGCTCCAGTCACTCGATCTGGAGCTGGCGAGTGCGCCGGCAGTCGACGACACGGCGTCGTACGCGGGAGTGATGCTGGGGTTTTCGGGCGGCGGTCTCGATTTGACCCAGGGTCAGTTTCTCGAGATATGGGTGAACGACTTCAAGCCCGATCCGCTGACGCGCGGCGGCAAGCTCCGCATCGACCTCGGAATCATCGACGAGAACTTCTACGAGCTGAACACCGACACCTACCACGACGAAGACAAATCTCGCGACGGCTTCGCGGCCACCTTCGACGACACCGGTTTCGACGGGTTGTTCAACGACGCCGAGCCCACGCTCCCGGGCGGCACCCCCGAGGACCCGTCCGGCGACGACGTCGATCTCGGGCGGATCAACGGACGCTTCTCCAAGGTCAACGGAACCGAAGCCAACCTGCTCTACGACACCGAAGACCTCGATCGCAACGGACAGATGGGCCGCGTCAACGCGTACTTCAGCTTCGAGATCGATCTGGCGGACTCCGCCGAGATCGACATTCGTCGCCAGTACCCGGGCTACGACGGCTTCAGCGACGCCGGCCACGGCAACGACTCGTGGCGCTTGTATCGCGTGAAGCTCTCCGATTACGTGGTGCGCACCAACACCGCGGTCCAGCCCCGGCTGGACGAGATTCGTCACGTCCGTATCTGGATCGACGACCTCGAAGAGGTCGTGCGCACCGACGGCCAAGTCGGGAACCTGCGCCTCCAGATCGCGGAGTTCTCGATCGAGGGCAACCGTTGGGAGATCGACGGCGTTCGCAACCTGTACGACGGCATCCGCGAGAACGCGCCCACCGAGTTCGCGATCGGCGTCATCAGCACCAAGACCGACCCGGGCGTGTACCAGCCGCCGGTCAATCCGAACGAGCAGAACCAGATCGCGGACAAGGAATCGTCGCTCGCGTTGCGTTACGCCGGCCTGCGCACGGCCGAGCAGGTCCGCATTCTCAAGCGGTTCCTGGGGGCCGGACTCGATCTCACGCTGTACCGGGATCTCAATTTCTGGGTCCACACCGATTCGCTGCGCGCGGGCGTCGAGTACTACTTCCGCATGGCATCCAACGAGACCAACTACTACGAGATCGCGGTGCCTTTCACCGGCGTGTACTACAACGAAACGGGGTGGGCGCGCGTCGTCGTGAACCTGGCGGACCTGACCAACTTGAAGTTCGCCGCTCCCGATACCATCGTGACCACGGCCGCCGTCGACGTGGCCGACCCGACGCGCGCCTACCCGGTTCGTATGCGGGGGCAGCCCAACCTGACCGGCGTGCGTTTCCTCTACGCGGGCGTGCGCAACGTCTCCAACACCGAACTGCAGAACGGCGAAATCTGGATCAACGACATCTATTGCGGGGACGTTATGCGCGACTTCGACCACGCCGAGCGCATCAGCGCCAACTTCAACGTTGCCGGCGGCGCTATCAGCTTCGGGGGCAACTGGGCGCGAACGGGCGCGGATTATCGCGGTTTGCGGCAATCGCGCGGCGCGGGCGCCGACAACACCGTGCTGGGTCTCAACGCCAAGACCGATTTGCAGTACTTCCTCCCGTTGCTGGGGTTTTCGATCCCGATCTCCGGGTCGTATTCGCAGACGCGATCGCTGCCCAAGTTCCCGCCCAACAGCGACACGGAGATCACGGACGCGTCCGTGAGCGACAGCCTGAAGACGGTGCGCAAGTCGCGCAGCTTCAACGTCTCGCTTGCCCGCCGCACCACGTCGAACAACTTCCTCATGCGCTACACCCTCGATCGCTTGCGTCCGACGTTTTCGTACAGCGACCAGCGTGGTATCAGCCCCGCGAGCCGTGACACCACCACCAACATGCAGGGCAATGTCACGTATCAGATGACGTGGTCGGGCGGAAACACGGTGCCGTTGTTCGGCAAGAATCAATTCCGGTGGTGGATCAACCAGCTCGACCTGTCGACGTCGGCGAACCGGCAGACGGGCAAGCGCTGGAGTCTGATCAACGGGGTGTACCGAAGAGACCCGTACCGGTATACCGCGACCATGCGCAACCAGGGCACGGTGCGATACAACCCGTTCCGCTCGCTGGAGACGTCGTTCAGCATGACGCAGGACCGTGACCTCGCGCTCGAAAGCACCTGGCAGCCCGTCAATATCGGCACCGAGGTCGGTCGCAGCAACAACGCGCGCGTCTCGTTCGTTTCGCCGGACTGGAGACTCCTGCGCCTGTTCGAGAAGCCCAGCATCGAGGTGCAGTCGACCTATTCCGAGAACGCGGGTCCCAACGTGCGCCAGGCTGGCGATCCGGAGGGCACGCGCAACGTGAGTGCGACGCGCAACGACACGGGACGCATCGGGTTCGATATCGGAAAGCATATCGGCAGCGTGTTCCGGTGGGTGGGATGGGACCTCGCGAATCCCCAAACCACCCAGCGCCCGCCCGCTCCCGGCGGGGCGCCGCCGGACTCCGCCAACCCGGTCCCGACGCCGCCGGACACGAGCCAGGTCCAGAAACCGCGGCCTGGGGCCGGCACCGCGTTGCGCGGACTCGGCCGCATTCTGATCAGCATTCGTCCCATCAAGGCGAACATCACGCGGCGCAAGGGATCGAGCTACACGCGCATCCCCGAACGTCCCGACTGGTCGTACCAGCTGGGGCTCGACAACAACACGGGCATCGAGGTGGACGGAGAGGGAATCGGGCCTCCGGACACGCGTAGTGCCAACTTGACCTACAACCTCGACACCGGTGTGACGCTGCGCGAAAACCTCGACATTCAAGGCCGCTACAGCCAGGCCATCAACGACCAGGACGTGCGCACGAACCAGAACCGTTCGACCTCTACCACGTGGCCCGACATCCAAGCCCGCTGGGGCGGGCTCGAAAGGCTCCGCGTCTTGGACCAGTCGATCACGCAAGGAGAGCTGCGCGTCGACTGGCGCGAGACCTCGGTCGAGTCGGGCCCCAAGGACCAAGAACCGGTGACCACGACGGAGACGTTCACGCTGACACCCGCGTTGGTCATGCAGTGGAAGAACCAGCTCAACAGTTCCATCAACCTGAGCATGACCGAGAACACGAGCGACACGCGCGGTTCGCGCTCGGTGAGCACGAGCACGTCGATCGGCGTCGAGTTGAAGAAGACGTTCCGGGGCGGCGGCGGGCTCAAGCTGTTCGGGAAGGGAATCGACTGGACCAACGAAATGGAAGCCACGCTCCAGATGGCCTATGCGCAGAGCGGCGGCGAGCGCTTCCAGCCCGGCTCGATCCTCGCCGAGCCGATTCCGAAAACGACGACCTTGAGTGTCAACCCGCTGGTCCGCTATACGTTCTCGAGGAACATCAACGGCAGCGCGTTCATCGGCTACGAACGGAGCTTCTTCGAGACGACGGGTGTAACCACCACCAAGGTGCGACTGGGCGTGTCGGCGGTGATCAACTTCTGAAGACGGGGACGCATGGCGCTCCTTCGGTACGTCGCGCGCGCTCGGCTGCGTTCGGGGTTGCGGTGGCGGTCGTCCTGGCGGCGATGGCGGCGGGCTGCGGTGCCGGCGAGCCACCCGCGGCCTCGATCGACAGCGTCATGGTGCATGTCGAGCGCCAGCTCGCCTTCGGCCCGCGCGTGCCGGGGACGCCGGCGCGCGACGACGCCGCGCGCTACCTTGCGCGCACGCTCGAGCGATTCGGCGGGCGCGTGTCGCTGCAATCCTTCGAAGTCGAAGACCCTTACGCGTCACGCCGCCTCCGATTGATCAACGTCGTCGGGAGCTTCGACCCCGAACGCACGCGTCGCATCCTGCTGTGTGCCCACTACGACTCGCGTCCCTGGGCCGACCAGGAGCCCGATTCGACCTTGTGGACAAGGCCGATCCCGGGTGCGGTCGACGGGGCCACCGGTGTGGCGGCACTGCTCGAGATCGCGCGCCTGGTCGGGCTCGCGAGTCCGCCCGAGATCGGTGTCGACGTCGTGCTGTTCGACGGCGAGGACTACGGCAAGCGCGGCGACATCGATCACTATTTGTTGGGCTCGAAGTACTTCGTCATGAATCTCAAGGGCTACCGCCCGCAGGCCGCCATCTTGCTCGACATGATGGGCGGAAGAGGCACACGCGTCCGCCGCGAGCCCTTCTCCAAAGAACGTGCGGGGCCTTGGCTCGACCACGTCTTCGCCCGCGCGGCGACCCTCGGACTCGACTACTTCGAGGCCCGGGACGGCGCCCCCATGATCGACGACCACGTCCCGCTCCTCCAGGCCGGCATCCCGGCCATCGACCTGTTCGGCTACGACTACGCCGCCTGGCACACCCTGGGCGACGATCTCTCCCAGGTCGACCGCGAAAAGCTCTCGCAAGTGATTGTCCTGCTTCGGGATCTGGTCTACGACCTGGACTACCCGCCGGCCGAGTGACACAGCCGCCAGGAGGGGCTCGGAGCGTCCCCTGGCGGGTGGCGCTCGTGGGGCCCCCGCCGCGCCACGCGGCGGGGTGACGCGCGCCAGGACCCGCCCGGCAGCGTTCGGGCCCTTGCGCTTTCACCGGCGATGTGCTAGAAATTCCGTGTGTTGTGGGTGTGCTGACCAGTGGGCGGGGTCGCCCACTTTTTTATTGCCGTCCGGTTCGTATCCATCCATGGCCGGGCCGATCGTGACAGAACAGGAACTCGAGAAGCTGATCGTGCCCGAGCTGGAAACGCTCGGCTTCGAGTGCGTGAAGCTCGAGGTGGTCGGTGGCCCGCGACACCCCGTCGTGCGGTTGTTCATCGACAAGCCCGGTGGAGTGACCGTCGGCGAGTGCGCGCTCGTCAGCCGCACCCTCGGGCTCGTGTTCGATCGGGAAGATCCGTTCCCCGGCAGATTTCTGCTCGAGGTATCGTCGCCGGGCAGCAACCGGCCCCTCGTGACGGAGGTGCATTTTCAGCGCTTCGCGGGTCAGGAGGCGAAGGTGGTCGTCGAGCGCGCGGGTGCGCGGGCGACGCATGTCGGCCGCATCCGGTCCTGCGTCGACGACACGCTCATCCTGGATACCGACGCGGGCGAAGTGGTGGTGGGGTTGCGCGAGGTCGTGCGAGCGAATTTGATCAATCAGGAATACAAAATCGACAAGAAGAGAGAAAAGCACCGGCGCCACCCGAATTGGGAAGAGCGCAGAGGCGAGGAGTAAATGAGCATCCATTTTGCAGACGCGTTCAACCAGCTCATCCGCGAGCGGCGGCTGGATCGCGCCATTCTCATGGACACCCTGACGCAGGGGTTCGCGTCGGCCGTGCGCCGGAAGTACGGGCCGACCGCGGAAGTCCGCATCGAGGACGACGGCCACGGGTCGATCGAATTGTTCCTGGTGAAGAACGTCGTCGACGCCGTCGAGGACCCGAGCGTCCAGATTTCGGTCGTCGACGCGCAGGAGTACGCCGAGGGCGCCGAAGCGGGCGACGCGATCGAGATCAATCTTCCCTTCGAAGAGTTCGGCCGCAACGCCATCCAGGTCACCAAGCAAATCCTGATGCAGAAGATCCGCGAGTTCGAGCGCGACCGCGTGTTCGAGGAGTACAAGGACCGCGTCAACGAGATCGTCTCGGGCTCGGTGCAGCAGATCGATCGCACCGGCATCCTCGTCAACCTGGGCAGCGCCGAGGCGTTCATGCCCAAGAAGGACCAGATTCGCCGCGAGCGCTACCAGCAAGGGTCGTCGATTCGCGCCGTCGTCATGAAAGTCGACAAGGAAGCCAAGGGACCGATGATCACGCTCTCGCGCACAAGCGCCGAATTCCTGAAGGCGCTGTTCATCCAGGAAGTCCCCGAGATCTACGAGGGTTTGATCGAGATCAAGAGCATCGCGCGCGAGGCGGGCGGACGCTCGAAGATCGCCGTCTACTCGCGCGACGACCGCGTCGACGCGGTGGGTGCGTGCGTGGGTATGAAGGGCTCGCGCGTGCAGGCCGTCGTCAACGAGCTCTCGGGTGAGCGCATCGACATCGTGCCGTGGAGCGACGACGTGCAGACCTTCGTCTCGCGGGCGCTTTCGCCGGCCAAGATCACGCAGGTTCGTCCCGACATCGAGACCAAGACGGTCACGGTGGTGGTCGAGGAAGACCAGCTCTCGCTCGCGATCGGCAAGGAGGGCCAGAACGTGCGTCTGGCATCGCGCTTGACCGGCTGGCAGATCGAACTGGTGTCGTCGCGCGAACTCGAGCAGCGCCAGCGTCTGCAGGAGCACTTGCTCATGCCGATCGAAGAGATGGTCGGCGTCTCCGACAAGATGGCGGAGAAACTGCGCGAAGCCGGCATCAACACGGTGCAGAAGCTGATCAAGACGCCGGCCGAGACGCTGCTCACGATTCCGGGCTTCGGCGAGCGCACGGTCGAGAAGTTGATGGAGACCGCGCAGGGTACCGTCAAGGAGCTCGAGAAGGCGCTCGAAGAGCTGATCCGCAAGGAGAACGAGGACCGCGAGGAGAAGAAGCGGCAGGAGAAGCCGCTCTTCGACGAGAGCATGCTCGAAGCGGAGACCGAAGAGCCCAAGAAGGAAACCAAGAAGCTGACCGCGGCGCAGTTGTTCCGCGATCCGGCCGAGGTCGAAGAGGAAGCGCCCGCGGAATCCGCGCCCAGCGAAAGCGCGGCCACGGAGAGCGCGCCCGAAGCCGTCGTCGAGACCCCGGCGGAAGCGTCCGCGGAGCCCGGCGCGGAATCGAATCCCGACCCACAGGACACGAAGGACTAAATGCGCATCTCCGAGCTAGCCAAGAAGTACAACGTCACCAATGACGAGCTGATCGCCCTCTTGAAGAAGGCGGGCTACGCGGTTGCTACCGCCACCAGTGCCGTCGACTACGACATGCTGACGGCACTCGATCGCCACTTCAGTTGGTCGAGCACGGCGACGAAGAAGGGCAAGGGGAAGGCGACGTCCAAGACGACCAAAGCGGCCGCGGCCGACGCCGCCAAGGCGAAGGTCAAGCTGCGCAAGGCGAAGGGTCCCGAGCCGGAACCCGTCGAAGCGCCCGCGAAGGACAAGCCCAAGGTCAAGCTGGCGAAGGCGGCCAAGCCGGCCGCCGAACCCGCAGCACCCGTCGAACTCAAGCCCGAGCCGGCCAAGGCGGCGAAGAAGACCGGCGCGGTCGCGACCGCTCCGGCGCTCGCGACCAAGGCGGCCAAGCGCGCCGAGCCGGAAGCGGAGGCCAAGCCCGGCAAGGGTGAGAAGCCCGCGCTCAAGGTGGCTCCCGCGCCCAAGGCGCCGCCCAAGCCGAAGAAGCTCACCCCGCTCGACGAGCTGGCGAAGGCCGCCGTGGAGCCGCTCATCGCCATCGAGCCCGACACCCCGGCCGACGAGGTCGAGGAGTGGGTGCAGGCGACCGAGGATCACAAGCGCCACGGCCACGTGGTCCACGGCAAGCCCAGCGACGCCGAGCAAGTGCGCGAGAGCGTGCGGCGCACGCTGGCCAAGATGGAGACCACGCGCAAGACCAAGCGCCGCAAGACGCGCACCGGCACCATCGCGCCCGTCGATTTGCCGCCCGTGCGCGTGCAGGAAGGCGCGACCGCGGCCGATCTCGGCTACGCGCTCGGCGTCTCGACCGACGAAGTCCTCTCGCGCATGTCGCAGCTCGATTTGACCGCCGACGCGGCGGCGTCGCTGGATCGCGACGCCATCGAGCTGGTGGCCGAAGAACTGGGCCGCCGCGTCGACGTGGAAGCGTCCTTCGGCGAAACCCAACTCAAGCTCGACGCCCAGGTCGATCCGGCCAAGCTGGCGACGCGCGCGCCGGTGGTGACCGTCATGGGCCACGTCGACCACGGCAAGACCACCTTGACGGCGGCCATGACGATGGTGATGGCGAAGAAGTTCGGGGGCGAGGTCAAGGCCTACGATCAGATCGACAACGCGCCCGAGGAAAAGGCCCGCGGCATCACCATCGCCACCGCCCACGTCGAGTACCAGAGCGAGAAGCGCCACTACGCCCACGTCGACTGCCCGGGGCATGCGGATTATGTGAAAAACATGATCACCGGGGCGGCGCAGATGGACGGGGCGATCCTCGTGGTGAGCGCGGCCGACGGCCCGATGCCGCAGACGCGCGAGCACATCTTATTGGCCCGCCAAGTGGGCGTGCCCTACATCGTGGTCTACATGAACAAGGCGGACATGGTGGAGGACGCCGAGTTGCTGGAATTGGTGGAGATGGAGGTCCGGGAGCTTTTGGACGGCTACAAGTTCCCCGGGGAGAAGACCCCGGTGGTGGTGGGGAGCGCGCTACAAGCCCTCGAGGGGAAGGCGACCGAGCTCGGGGTGCCCTCCGTCGAGCGGCTCGTGGCGGCGATGGATGAATACATTCCGGTGCCCGAACGCGCCGTGGATCAGCCGTTTCTGATGCCCATCGAAGATGTCTTTTCGATCTCGGGGCGGGGCACGGTGGTGACAGGGCGGGTGGAACGGGGCCGGATCAAGGTCGGCGAAGAAGTGGCGATCGTGGGTCTCCGCGAGACCCAGAAGACGGTCTGCACCGGGGTGGAGATGTTCCGCAAGCTCTTAGATGAAGGCCAGGCGGGAGACAATGTCGGGGTCTTGCTCCGGGGGACCAAGCGCGAAGAGGTGGAACGCGGCCAGGTCCTCTGCAAGCCCGGGAGCGTGACCCCCCACACCCACTTCGAGGCCGAGGTCTATGTCCTCTCCAAAGAAGAAGGCGGGCGCCACACCCCCTTTTTCAGCAACTACCGGCCGCAGTTCTATTTCCGCACCACCGACGTGACCGGGGCGGTGGAGTTGCCCCCGGGCGTCGAGATGGTCTTGCCCGGGGACAATGTCAAGATGGTGGTGAAGCTCATCGCGCCCATCGCGATGGAAGAAGGCGTCCGCTTCGCGATCCGCGAAGGCGGCCGCACCGTCGGGGCGGGGGTGGTCGCGAGGGTGATCGAGTAGCGTGCTTCAGCGAGCAAGTTGACGGGCAGGATCGGAGTCGTCGAGAACACTACCTTTTCGGTGCCTTGCGCGACCTATGCTGGTTTACGAGTATAGGCCAGTAGCTCAATTGGCAGAGCGGCG
>JAKEHA010000284.1 GCA_022615275.1 Candidatus Latescibacterota bacterium | reverse complement strand
TGGCTGCGTTACCACGCCGCGCCGCACTCCGAGAACCTCTTCGAGGTCGCGCAGGCGCTGCCAATCGATGCGATGAAAGCCAAATGTGTTATTCGCATTCCACAAAACAGTGACCGATTTCCGCCTGTCGATTCCCCGGAGCAGCCAGTCAAGATGAAAAATCGCCTGCACACGACCGAGGACGTGGTAGCACCCGCGCTGGCCACGGCCCTCGACAACATGCGCACCGCGTACGCCATCGGGCGCGTCAGCTACTCCGATCTCCTGGAGGCGCAGCGCGCGCTGATCGCCCTCTATCACGACGCCAACGACGCCCGACTCGCCATCGTCGAGGAGACGATCGCGATCGAGAGACTGACCGGCCGCACGGTCGAGGAGTTGATGGGCAATGAATAGACATTCACGGAACTTCGCCGTGGGCGCGGGTTGCATGCTGCTCTGGTTCGCGGGCGCGGGGTGCTCGCGCGAGGCATCGACCGACCAGCGCGCCGAAGCCGGTCACGAGCACGCGGCCGACGACCACGGTCACGAGCACGACCCTGCCAGCTTGGGCAAGGTGACGATGATGCCGGACGCGCTCGCCGCCAACGGTGTGGAGATCGCGCGCTCCGCGCCGGGTCTGGTCAGCGTCGATATCGACCTCCCCGGAGAGATCGTGCTGAACGCGGACCGCGTCGCGCACATCGTGCCGCGCTTCCCGGGCGTGGTCCAGCAAGTCAACAAGGCCCTCGGCGACGCCGTGCGCTCGGGAGAAGTACTCGCGGTGATCCAGAGCAACATCAGCGCCGCCCCCTACGACGTCATCTCGATGGTGGACGGTACCGTCATCGAGAAGCACGTGGCCCTCGGGGAGTTCGTGCGCGACGACGCCGATATCTTCGTGGTGGCGGACCTCGCGACGGTGTGGGTCAACATCTCCGTGTACGCGCGCTTTTTGACCGACGTGAAGCGGGGGCAAACGGTCCGCATCACCTCGCCCGGCGTGCGCGCGACCGCGCGCGGGACCATCGACTACGTTGGCCCGATCGTGGGCGAGTCCACGCGCACCGGTGTCGCGCGCATGGTGCTTCCCAACCCGGACCGGCTCTGGCAACCGGGGCTCTTCGTCACCGCGCACATCACGATCTCCGAGGAGCGCGTGCCGGTCGCCGTCCCCGACGGCGCCATCCAAACCGTGGAAGGACGCGAGGTCGTCTTCGTGCGGCGCATGAACGAGTTCACCGCCCGGCCGATCGTCGTCGGCCGGCGCGGCCACGACCTCGTCGAGGTGGTCGAAGGACTCGCGCCCGGCGAGGACTACGTGGCCGCCGGGAGCTTCATCTTCAAAGCCGAGTTCGGTAAGTCCGAAGCCGGCCACGAGCACTAGGAGGCGCCATGCTGGAACGAATCATCGCGCTTTCGATTCGCAACCGGTGGGCCGTGGTCGTGATCACGATCGCGATCGCGGCGCTCGGCGTCTACAACTTCAGCCGGCTTCCCATCGACGCGGTGCCCGACATCACCAACGTCCAGGTGCAGGTCAACACCGCCGCACCGGGCATGTCCCCCATCGAAGTCGAGCAGCAAATCACCGCGCGTATCGAGCTGGCCATGGGCGGGATTCCTGGCGTCGACTACATGCGATCGCTTTCGCGCTACGGGCTTTCGCAACTCACCATTGTCTTCCACGACGACGTAGACATCTACTTCGCGCGCCAGCTCGTCGGCGAGCGTCTGCGCGAAGCGAGCGAAGGATTGCCGCCCGGAACCGAGCAGCCGGCCATGGGACCCATCGCGACCGGGCTGGGGGAGATCTACATGTGGGCGGTGGAAGCGGAGCCGGGCGCGTTGAAGCCGGACGGAACGCCGTACACCGCGACGGATTTTCGCGAGGCGCAGGACTGGATCGTCAAGCCGCAGCTGCGCACGGTGCCCGGCGTGACCGACGTCAATTCGATCGGCGGGTACGTGAAGCAATACCACGTGACACCGGATCCCGCGAAGCTGGTGGCACACGGGCTGACGTTTCGCGACATCCTCGACGCGCTATGGCGCAACAACCTCAACGCGGGCGCGGGCTACATCGAGCACATCGGCGAGCAGTACCTGGTTCGCATCCCCGGCGTGGTCACGACCCTCGACGACGTCGAGAAGATCTTGGTGGGCGTCGAGGACGGCACGCCCGTTCGCGTCCGCGATCTGGCAGCGGTCGGGCTCGGGCAGGAGCTGCGCACCGGTGCCGCCACCGAGAACGGCGAGGAGGTGGTACTCGGCACTGTGTTCATGCTGGTGGGCGCCAACAGCCGCGCGGTCTCGAAGGCGGTCGGCGCGCGCATGGAGCAGATTCAGGGCACGCTCCCCGAAGGACTCAAGGTGCGAACCGTCTACGACCGCTCGCGCCTGGTCGAAGCCACCCTGCACACGGTGCGCGAGAATCTCACCTACGGCGCGATCCTCGTCATCGTCGTCCTGTTCCTCTTGCTCGGGAACGTGCGCGCGGCGCTGCTGGTAGCACTCACGATTCCGCTCGCCGGGTTGTTCGCCGTCACGGGCATGGTGCAGACCCACATCAGCGGAAACCTGATGAGCCTGGGTGCCATCGATTTCGGGATCATCGTCGACGGCGCGGTGGTGATGGTCGAGAACATGGTGCGCCGGTTCGGGCGCAGGCAGCACGAGCTGGGCCGGCTCCTGACGCGCGAGGAGCGCCTCTCGGAAGCCTTCCAGAGCGCGCGCGAAGTGGCCAAGCCCACGCTCTTCGGCGTCGCCATCATCATGATCGTGTACCTGCCGATCCTTACGCTCGGCGGCATCGAGGGCAAGATGTTCAAGCCGATGGCGTTCACCGTGCTCCTCGCATTGACGGGTGCGCTGGTCTTGACGTTTACCTTCGTGCCCGCGGGGGTCGCGATCTTCCTGCGCGGGCGCGTCGGTGAGCGCGAGAGCCCGGTCGTACGCGGGTCGAAGCGCCTGTACGCTCCCACGCTGCGACGCGCGCTGCGGTTTCGATGGGCCGTGATCGCGGGAGCGGCGTTCCTGGTGGCGGGTTGCCTGCTGCTGGGCACGCGCATGGGAAGCGAGTTCATTCCCTCGCTCGACGAAGGCGATATCGCCATGCACGCGATGCGCATCCCCTCGACCAGCTTGACGCAGGCGGTCGCGATGCAACACCACCTCGAGGAAAAGATCGCGACCGTGCCCGAAGTCGAGCGTGTGTTCGCGAAGATCGGCACCGCCGAGATCGCGACCGACCCCATGCCGCCGTCTGTCGCCGACGTGTTCATCATCATGAAACCGCGCGGCCAGTGGCCCGACCCGCGCAAACCCAAGGACCAGCTCGTGCGCGAGATCGAAGCGCTCGTGAGCCGCGTCCCCGGCAACAACTACGAATTCACGCAGCCGATCGAGATGCGCTTCAACGAGCTCATCGCCGGCGTGCGCAGCGACCTCGCGATCAAGATATTCGGCGACGACACCGACGTCATGCTGAACGAGGCTCGCAAGATCGCGGCCATACTCGGCGACATTCCCGGGGCCGCCGATGTGAAGACCGAGCAGGTGACGGGGCTCCCATTGCTGACGGTCGAAATCGATCGCACCGCGATCGCGCGCTACGGGTTGGACGTCGCCGACGTGCAGGACGTCATCGAAATCGCGATCGGCGGCAAATCCGCGGGGCACGTGTGGGAAGGCGACCGGCGCTTCGACCTCGTAGTGCGTCTGCCGGAGGAGGCCCGCCTCGACTTGCACGCGCTCGAGTTCCTGCCGATACCGGTGCCCGCGGGCACGGGGCGCGCGGGGACGTCGGCCGCGTCGCTGGACGGGATTCGCCATCTCGAGGCGGGCTATTTGCCGTTGAGCGCGGTGGCGGAGATC
>JAKEHA010000283.1 GCA_022615275.1 Candidatus Latescibacterota bacterium | reverse complement strand
GTCGCCGGGCACCGCGCGGCTGGTGAGGACGAAGGGATCGCCCGCGCGCAGCGCGGCCGACCCCGCCGCGATGGCCCCGATGCGCATCTTGGGGCCGGTCAGATCCAGCAGGATGGGAACGTACGCGTCGAGCTTTTTCGCCACCGCGCGCACGTTGTCGATCATGCGCGCGTGGCTCTCGGGCGTTCCGTGCGACGCGTTGATGCGCGCGACGTTCATGCCGGCGTGGATCAGGGATTCGATCATGGACGGCGACTCGCTCGCGGGACCCAGGGTACAAACGATCTTGGTGCGGCGCTCGCGTCCCGCCAGGGTCGTCGGCGGGGGCGCTGGGGCTCGTGACTTGGGGGATCGCAGGGCGCGGGAGTCGGTCATTGCGGGCTGAGCGTTGAGCATGCGGTGCCGCGTTGTCAAGGGACAACCCGCCTAGGGTTTGCGCGCGGCGGCTCGGGCCGCCAGAGCGCGCGCGGCGACCATCGCTAGAAGCCCCGTCATCGCCCCGCCCGCGACACCGATGAAGGGGACCAGCATGAAGACGAAGAACTCGAAGTCGAAGCCGGCCGGCTGGTCGGCCAGGGCCTCGACCATCCACGGGTTGTTGGCGGCGAGTGTCTCGACCCGCAGCGCCTGTACGAGCGTGGACGACGCTCCCGTGATGAAACCGACCACGGCGCCGTGTTGCAACGCACGCGCGGGCTCCCGCTTCGCCACCGTCCACGCGCACGCGGCCACCACGACCATCCACACGAACCGGTCGACCCCGCGCGGGAATACACCCTGGACGGTGAGCGTTCCCACCACCGGGCCGAACAGGGAAAGCAGGAGAATCAGCTTCCAGTTCACGACGACATCGGCGGAGCCGCGGCGCGCGCGGGCCGCACACCACCCAAGTAGATCGCAACCATCGCCAGCGCGGCACCGCCCACTTCGAGCGGCGTCATCGGCCGGTGAAAAAACAGGACGTCCCACGCGTAGGTCAGTGTGGGCTGCAGCATGAGAATCAGCCCGGCGCGCGACGCGTCCACCACGTGCAGCGTGCGCGAGATGATGATCCAGCCGAGGGCCTGGCACAGCACGCCGTAGGCTACCAATACGATCCACGAGCGGAGGTTGGGGACGTGGAGCGATTCCGCGCGCGCGCCCGCGACCACGAGCAAGATCACGGCGGTGAACAGGGTCGAAAGCGCGAGATTCGCCATGGCGGTGAGTCGGTCGGGCTCACGGCGCGCCGCGCGCAGGCAGAGCAGGTAGGCGCCGTAGCTCAACGCGGTCAGAATCCCGAAGATCACGCCGCGCCGGTAGTCGGCGTCGAACTGGCCCCAGTGAATACCGACCAGCATGAACAACCCGAGCACGGCGAGCGGAACCGCCAGCACGAAACGCAACGTCGCGCGCTCGTGAAAGACGAGAAAGCCGGCCGCGGCCACGAAGAAGACCTGAAAATTGCCGAGCAATGTGGCGAGTCCGGGACCCACGTACAAGATCGACCGGTGCCAGAAGTACAGGTCGGCCGCGAAGCACAGGCCCGCCAGGAGCACCCAGCGCAGCTGGCGCCACCCTTTCCACAGCGGGTCGCTGCGCAGCAGCACCAACGGCAAGAGCGCGAGCGCGCCGAACGCGTTGCGATACACCGCGGATGTGGTGGGGCCGACGTCGACCATCTTCACGAATACGGCCGAGAACGAGATCAGCACGCTGCCGGCGACGATCTGTAACTCGGCGCGGCGTATCGCACCGTCGTCGGTGTGCGCACCCGTCATCGCCGGGGCGTGAGCGCGTCGTAGGTCACGTACGAGAAGCGGTAGCGCTCGCTCTGGCGCATCGCCTGCGCCACGCGCTCGTGGAGGTCGGGGCGCCACTCGCTCCACTTAACGACGAAGGCTTCGGCCGCTTTCGGGTCGCCCGCCGCCTGGGCCGCGAGTGTTTCGCGCAGCATGGCCGCGACGGCGTCGTGGAAGCGATCGTAGTGGAGGACCAGCTCCCCGGTCGTCGCGTCGAAGGAAAGCGCGCCGCGCGCGAGGTAGTAGTTCCACTGCATGAGCTGCATGGTCTGATACACCTGGGCGCGCTCGGGCTTGTTCTTCTGCAGGATGCGCCGCACACCGCTGGCGTACAGCGACTGCCGCGCGTCCTTCGTGTAGTAGCCCGTGCGCTCCAACTCGGGCGCGAGGTAGAGCGACACCAGGTCGGCCTTCAGCTCTTCCAGCACGCTGGAGGTCTTCTCGAGCGCGACGTCCAGGTCGCGGCCGTTGGCGGTGCGATCGACGCCCAGGTAGTGCCCGATCTCGTGCCAGAGCGTACGCTGCGTGTTCGCCTCCGCCGTGAGGTGCCCCTCGAACGCCGTCGCCACCGCCGCCACGTACGCGACCCGGCTCATGTCGAACAGACCCGGGTCGGTCATGATGTTCCGGCGCAGCAGAATGGTGCGGCCCCACTTGCGCGCGTGGTCGGCGTCGTTGGGCAGGATGGTGGCGGTGTTCGCGCCGCGCGACTGTCCGAAATCGGCCACCACGTCGTACACGCCCACCGGGATGTCGGTGCGCACGCGCTTGTGGGGCTTGCCCTCGTCGTACGGGAGCGAGTCCTCGAAACGCTGCAGGGCCTGGGTCGCGGTGCGCAGCGCGTCGCTGCGGGCGTGATCGCGCACCAGCACGTTCAAGCCGAAGTACGTCTTCACTCCGTAGAGCTCGTCGTCGTACGTCTCGTAGGAACCGATCTGCGCGTTGAGCGTCTTGAAGCGCCCCATCACCCACGCCGAATCGCCGGCCGCGTAATCGTTCAGTATCAAGTCACGCGAGCGCGCGCGCAGGTAGCCCGCGAATGCCGAGTCCTCGGTGGCGATCGCGACCGCTGCTTTCTCCAAGAGACCGCTCACCTTGACCAGGTCGTCGGCGTACGCGACCGCGTAGGGCACGGCGTAGAAGGCGAACTTGCCCGGATTGCGCGAGAGCTCGATCAACTTCGCCTTGAGCTGCGGATGCGCTTCGGCGAGCGCGCGGTGCCGATTGAGCGCCGCGAGGTCGCGGTCCAGCTCGTGCTTCAGCGCGCGCTTCACGACCGTGCGCGGGTGGAGAATGTTGTCCACTTCCACGGGGTTGGCGACCAGAAAGCTGTCGATCTCGGTCTTGGTCACGCCCCACGGGTAGACGGCACCACCGGGCATGGGCGGGTCGACCGGCAGAATGGGTTGGCGCACGTTGTCGAGCCCGCGCACGATGGGTCCCTTGCTGGCGTAGTAGAGCGTCAGGAGGTTCTGGGTCGCGGGCGGAGATCCCAGCTGCTTGTCGAGGTCGGTCAGCAGGATGTGGGACTGCGTCGCCTGGCGGTGGCGCATGTCTTCGTGGAGGCGCTGGAAGATCTCCCCCGCTTCGATCAGCGCCGCCACCGCTGATCTCTCCGCCTGCGTCAACTTGGACACGTCGGGTGAGAGGTGTACGTGCAGCGTCTTGTCGACGACGGGTTGCGTCGCCGCGCGCGACGCGTAACCCTCCGGAAGGCCCTGCGCGAACGCGGGCACCGCCGCGAACGCGAGCATCAGCGTTACGATGAGTATCGGCATGGCGAGTCTCCTACTCGTTTTCCCAGTGACGGTCGACCTCGGGGTACCTGTCGAGGTATCCTCGAAAGACCTTCTTGATCTCGTTCAATCGCTCGGGTGTCTTGGCTTCGAAGCGCAGCACCAGCTCGGGCAGGTTGGAGGACGCGCGCACCAGCCCCCAGCCGTCGTCGAACACCACGCGCGCGCCGTTGATATCGACTACGCGCGCGAAGTCCTTCTTCAAGTCGGCGGTCAATCGTTCGACCACGCCGTACTTCACCTCATCGGCGCACTTCACGTTGATAGCCGGGGTGGATAGGTACGACGGCGTACCGGCCATGATACGCGAAAGCGGCTCGTCGCGCGCCGCCACGTACTCGACGAAGCGCAGCCCGCCGTAGATCCCGTCGTCGAAGCCGTAATAGTTCTCGACGAAGAAGACGTGGCCGCTCATCTCGCCCGCGAGCGCGGCCTTCTCCTCCTGGAGCTTCTTCTTGATGTGCGAGTGCCCGGTCTTCCACATGATGGGAACCCCGCCGTGGGCGCGAATGTCGTCCTCGAGCGCCTGCGTACACTTGACGTCGAAGACGATCTTGCCGCCGGGCGCGCGCTCGAGCACCTGGCGCGCGAGCAGAATCATGTAGCGGTCGGGCCAGATCACCTCGCCCTTCTCGTCCACCACGCCGAAGCGGTCGCCGTCACCGTCGAAGGCGAGCCCCAGGTCCGCGCGCTCCGCGCGCACGCGCTTCCCGAGCGCAAGGACCGTGTCGGTGCGGGCCGGGTCGGGCTCGTGGTTGGGAAAGTCGGGGTCGAGCTCCGTGAACTGCTCGATTACATGCAGCCCCGCGTCCCGGAAGATGCGCGGCGCGAAAGCGCCCGCAGTGCCGTTACCGGTATCGACGACGATTTTCAGCGGGCGCTTGATCTTCACGCGCGCTACCAGATCGGCGGCGTAATCGTCGAAGATCGTCGCCTCCGCGTAGTCGCCGTGCCCGTCGACGAAGTCCTCGCGCGCGACGAGGTCGTAGAGGTCCTGGATCTCGGACGCGACCAGCGTGGAGGAAAACCCGGCCGCGAGCTTGAGCCCGTTCCAGCCCTTCGGGTTGTGGCTGCCCGTGACCATCG
This sequence comes from Candidatus Latescibacterota bacterium, assembly GCA_022615275.1. Classification (GTDB taxonomy): domain Bacteria; phylum Krumholzibacteriota; class Krumholzibacteriia; order WVZY01; family JAKEHA01; genus JAKEHA01. The sequence goes on along the minus strand of JAKEHA010000283.1, from coordinate 5,603 downwards.
CGCCGCCCTTGACCTTGAAGCGGTACTGCGACCAGTACATCATCGGTGTGAGGCACATGCCGACCATTACGACGTTGCGTCCGCTCGCGCGCAGCCCCTTGACCAAGCCGTCCTTGATCTCGACCGACCCGAAGCGGCAGTCATAGCCGACCACCATGTCGTCGACGCCTTTGCGCGCGAGCATGGTCCCGAATCCGCGCCCGATCCACTCCGCGCTCGTCGCGTTGAGCTCGTCGTCGGATACGCGGCCGCGAATGTCGTACTCGCGGAACATGGTCTTCTTGAGCGAAGGCAAAGAGTCCTCCCGGTCAGTCGGCCTCGGTCGCGAGTGCCGTGATGGTGACGCCCGCGATGGCTCCGTAGGCGCGCATCAGGTCGCGCTCGCCCAGCGATTCGCTGGCCGAGGGCGCGTGCACGCGCAATCGAATGGGGTCGAGTCGCAAGTCGAGCGCGTCCAGCGTGCGCCACCCGTCGACGTGGGCTTCGACCCACATGTGGCCCACGAACGCGCGCTCCGCTTCGCCGAACGCGAGGCCCACCACGGGACGCGCGGGAACGCCGGCCGCGCGCAGGAGCGCGACCGTTAGCAGCGAGTGCTCGGTGCAGTCGCCCGAGCGCGTGCGCAGGACGTCGAGCGCGGACGCATACCCGTGCTCCATGCTCTTGTCGGCGATGTGCCCGTTGACCCATTGCGCGATCGCGCGCGCGAGCGGCCAGCCGTCGACGTGCGCGGCCGAGCGAATGCTGTCGGCGACCGCGCGCACGGCGGGCGCGTCGGACTGGATGAAACGATCGGACTTGAGAAAGGCCGCGAGACCCGCCTGGTCCGTCCGCTCGCGATTGACCGTCTCGCGCGAGAGCACGACAACCACCGATCGCCCGTCGCGCGACTGCTCCTTCTGGTTGGGCCCGTCCATGGGTGCGGCCGGGGGAGCGCCGGGAAAATCGAGCCGCAACGGAACCCGGTCGACTCTCGCGACCGGTGTGGGGAAGTTGTCGCAGCGTAGCATCGACTGCCGAATGATATCGAAATCGGGCTCGATCTCGATCGTCGCGATCTGTTCGTGCGACACGCGCGCGATCTCGATCTCGATGCCGAGCTGGCGAACCACCGTGCGAGTGACGTCGCCGGCCGGGTCGTACCACGTCGACGACGAAGGCGTGTCGGCGCCTTCGTCGTATTCGTCGACCGCGGTCACGCGCACGCCCTCGACGGTCGTGGTTCCGCCGCGAACCATGCGCGCCTTGCGGAAGCTCCCTTCCGAGACGTCGAAGAGCACGACCGTCGTCTCGGGGGCCGCACCCGCGAGCCACGCGCGCACGCGTTCGGCGGCGACGGCCTCCGCGCACACGGCCGGGTCCCACGCGATGGACTTGCGCACCGTGGCTCCTCCCACGCGGGACTCGTAGCGCACCGAGTCGCCGTCGAGCACGGCCGAGGCACTGAAGTTCGACAGCGAGCTCTCCACGCGCGAGCGGCGGAACGCGCCGTCGGGGCCGGAGATCTCTTCGGTGAACATCATCATGGAAATGGGCGTGCCCAGGCGCGTGAAGCGAATGTTCATGTGGGCTTGGTAGGAGACGCCCTCGGACCCTTCCTGGTAGCGCTCGGTGGCCGTGCCCACCACCGACCCGCCGATGCGAACGACGAACCAATGCTCCTCGTGTTCGACGCCCGCGGCGCGCGCGAGGCCGGCGCCCAGCGCGAGGACGAAAAGCGAAGCAGCGAGCAGGCGGGCGGGTGCGGGTCGCGACATATCCCGCGACTGTACCAGAAGCGTGGGAGGCCACGAAAGAGAAAGGCCCGGGCCTATCGGCCCGGGCCCACCCTGGCGCTCATCGCCCATCGCGACGAGCGTTACGCAACGTCGATCTTGCGACCGACTTTCTCGGGGCTCTTGGGGAGCGTCACCGTCAGGATGCCGTCCTCCATCTTCGCCTTGACGCGCTCGCGGTCGATCGCGTCGCCGACGGTGAAGGTCCGCTCGAAGCGGCTGGCCCGGTACTCGCGGCGCAGGAGGCCCTTCTCCTCGGACTGCTCCGACTTCTCGCCTTTGACGACCAGCGTGTCGCCCTCGATGTTGACCTCGACGTTCTGGCGGCTCAAGCCCGGCATCTCCATCGTGAAAACATACGAATCCTCGGTCTCCTGCACGTTCGTACGCGGGAGGCGGAGCGCCGTCCAGCCCTCCTCGGTCGCCGCCACATCGCCGAAGAAGCGATCGATCGCGGGGAGCCCGAGGCCAAGCCGGTCGAAGACCGCATCCAACGGCGACACCGGCGCCACATACTTGGTGATTTTCATGGTTCGTTGTCCTCCAGGGTTTGTCAGCGTCTTTGTTGGGTTTCCGTATTCGTGGGTGGCGTCGGCCACCGAGCCGTAGCATTTGCAGCGCGCGTGCCAGTCGTTCCAGTTTCGTTTAATCTATTTAATTACAACAAAATACCATCGACTTCGAGGTCGCCGACCGGCGCCTGTTCGACGCCCGCCTGACAATCGCGGCTGCCAGCGTGTCAGCTACTTCGGAAAGGCTGTCCGGAGCCGGCGGAGCTAGACCTCGACCGCTTCCTCGCCGGCCGCAGGCACCCTTCGGCGCGGCTCCACCAGCCGGGAGCTGGCGATCACGTTGGCGACGGCGGCCGTCGCGCCGACGGCGAAGAGCGTTTGATAGCCCAGTGTCGCCACGACCACGCCACCGAGGATCGGGCTCAGCATGAACGGAAACGAGAGCGAGTTCATGAAGCCGACGTAGAGCGGTCGTCGATCGGCGGGGGCGGACTCCAGCAGGTACGTTTGATTGGCGATGAAGCGGCCGCTGCGTACGAAACCGTTCAGCAGGAACGTCGATGCGACCAGGGCGAAGATCCCCATCCCAACCACCGGCGACCCCGAGGCGCCGCGCGCCGTCAGTGCCATCATCGCGACCGGCGCCACCACACTCATCGCGGCCGTCGAGACGAACACGATGCGATTGCCGCTGCGATCCAGGAGTCTTCCCCACACCGCGTTCGAGAGCACGCCCGCGCCCACCCAGATGGAAACGAAGACGCCCACGCTCGCTTCCGAGAAGCCGAGGTGCGTGTACGCGTAGGTCGCGTAGAACGGAAACGCCATCGCCGAGAGCTGGTAGCAGACGCGCATCCCCAGGAACGTCAGGTAGCCGGGCATGCGGCGGAGCAGGCGAAACCCCTCGGCCAGATAGTCGCGAAGCGGTGCGGCGCGCGAGACGTGCTTGGCGTCGGGTTCGCTCACGAACAAGTACGCGACGACACCCGCGGTCGAGATGACGGCGCCCAAGATGATGAGAATCCCGTAGTCGCGGGGAAACTCGTGGCCCGACCAGCCGACCGCGTCGACGGCCGACTTCACGGTTCGATAGATGCCGCTTCGCTCCCACATCGCGCCCGGTTCGCCCCCGAGCACGGCCGCGATCACGAGCCCCGCCACGATGCCCAAAATCCCGCCGATCACGCGCCGGCCCGCGAAGAAGGCGCCGCGCTTGTGGACCGGCACCGTCTTCGACGTGATCTCGAGGAACGGCACCGCCGCGACACCGGCGGCGAGCGCGTTCAGGGAAAGCCCCGTGCACACGCAATACAGAATGAGGTCGCGCTGGGCGACGTCGAGCAGGAACACGCTGGCGCCCGCGCCCGCGAAACCCACGAAGCGAAACGCCGCCGCGGCCCCGTAAATGGAGAGGACGCGCTTGCGCGATTGGGCGTAGTTGGCGACGAGCACCTGCGGGAGGAACCACCCCGCGAAAAAGGCCGCCGACACGAATCCGACCAGCACCGTGGATCCGCCGAAGGTGGTGATGAATACCGGCAGCACGGTGAAGGGGTCAACGAACGCGTTGCCGAGATTGACCAGCATCCCGTTGACGATGCCGAGGGTCTGGTTGCGCGTGGAGAACGGTCTGCCCATGAGGCGCGAAGCTAGCGCGGAACGGGCGCGGTAGCAAGCGGCGAGTCGGCTCGGCTATACTGTCGCGATGATTCGCGGGATGGGAATCGATTTGATCGAAATCGCGCGCGTTCGACGCGTCCACGGCGAGTACCCGGCTCGCTTCGTGGAGCGCATCCTCACGCCGCACGAGCGCGAGTACGTGGCCCGCTACGCCGACCCGGTGCCGCGCATCGCGGGTCGCTTCGCGGCCAAGGAGGCGTGCATGAAGGCGCTGGGCACGGGCTGGGGCGCGGGTGTCCGCTGGCGCGACGTTGAAGTGGTGCGCAACCCGCGCGGCAAGCCCGAGATCCAGCTGCACGGACGCGCGAAGGAGATCTGCGCGTTACTCGGCGGAACCGTCGTCCACTGCACGATCACGCACACCGACGATCAGGCGATGGCGATGGTGGTGATCGAGTGAGAGTCGCTTGGGCGGAGCGATGGCTAGCCCACCCGCCGCACACCCAACCCCGGTTCGTCCGATAAGACCAACCGTCCGTCCACGACGCGAACCCCCGCGAACGGATCGCTCGCCAAGAGCAGATTGCCGTCCAGATCCGCGAAGTCGCACAGTGGCGAGACGTGCGCGGCCGCGGTGATGCCGAGCGAGGTTTCGATCATGCACCCGATCATCACCGACATGTCATGGGCGCGGGCGGCTTCGATCAACGCGAGCGCGCGCGTGATGCCGCCGCACTTCATGAGCTTGATGTTGATACCGTGACCCTGGTCGTGACGCCCGGCGACGTCCTCGGGATCGACGATGCTCTCGTCGAGCACGATGGGCAGCGGGCTCAATCGCTTCAGTTGTCGAAGCCCCTCCTCGTCGCCGTGCGGGAGCGGTTGCTCGCAGAACTCGACGTGGCGCCGAAACAGGTCGCGCGTCTTCTCCATGGCCGTCTCGAGGTCCCAACCCTCGTTGGCGTCGACGCGCACGGTCTTACCGCTGCGCGCGAGCACGCGATCGAGAATCTCCAGGTCGCCCGGAAGTCCGACCTTCACCTTGAGAATCCGGTAAGGCGCGGCCGCATCCACCTTGGCGTCGATCACCGCCGGTTGGTCGAAGCCGATCGTGAAGGACGTCAGCGGCGCGCGCGCCGCGTCGGCGCCGCACAACTTCCACACCGGCACGCCTTCGCGGCGGCCGCGCAGGTCCCACAGCGCCATGTCGAGGGCGGCGCGCACGGACGCGTGCGGGCGCAGCATCTCGAACAGGGGGCTTCCCGCCGTGTTGAGGTTCGCGCGCGCCGTCTCGGGCTCGACGTCGAGCAGCCGGCCGATCGACTGAATGGCGCCGCGCACGCTCATCGGGCTCTCGCCGTAGAACGGCTGCGGTGCCGCCTCGCCCATGCCGGTGAGGCCGTCGCTCTCCAACGTGACGACGAAGACTTCGTAATCCTTGCGCGTGCCGCGCGCGATTTGGAACGGGTGTGCGGTCTCGATGTGAATCGGCTCGATGGATAGCTTCACGATGTTCCTTCTTCGCCGCTACATGCCCAGCGACGCGCGCACGGCGGACCACACGGGCTCCGCCTCGAAGCGCACGACGTCGTCGGCTGGGAGGCCGGTGTCGTCGCTGGCACGCTCGAGTGCGCGCCGCGCGTCGTCGGGGGTCAAACGGCGCGTGTTGAGCGCGATCGCGACCACGCGCGTGGTC
>JAKEHA010000046.1 GCA_022615275.1 Candidatus Latescibacterota bacterium | reverse complement strand
GTCATTTTCCAGGAACACCTTTGCGCCGGTTGCTTTTTGCGCGCGCTTCACAAAGAACTGATAGGTGTTGCGCCCTCGCTCGTACTTGCTCGCGCGCGCGAACGCCTTCGCCTTCCGCGTGAAGCAGAAGTACCGCGGATTGGAGTGCCCGACCGAGTTCCACGCCTTCGTCCACTGTGCCTTCTGGCCCGAGGTCGAAGCGAACCTGCATCGCATCGGCGAGATAACGCTGCGCCACCACGTGCCGGTCGTGTTCATCATTCACCCCATCTTCGAGAAGGACACCACATTCGAGCAGTATTCGATGCGCGACGTGCACGCACGTCTCTCCGAACAGGCGCGCGCGAACGGCTTCGACGTCGTTGACTTGCTGGACACGTTTCGCAATTACTCGTCCGCCGGCCTCAAGGTCGAGAGCGAGACCTACTACGATCCGTGGCACTTGAACGAGCGCGGTCATCGGGTCGCGGCGACGGCCATCGCGCCACATATACCTTGACACCCCCGGCGAATCGCGCGGATAATCACTAATAACCCCCTGACAGTGCTGTAATGTCTTCATTCGCATCGAGTTGATGGAGAGAGCGGTGGGTCGGGGGCCGGTGATGAAAGGGAGGTGACGACCCTAGCGCGAAGCCCCCTCGTGCTGCGGGCGGTACATGGAAAAGGTTTTCCCGGGATGCCAGAAGTGCAACAAGGGGCTCTTACTGCCCCTCTCCGATTACGGCCGCGACGGTGCGCCTATCACGTATAAGGCGTGGGTCTGCAACAACCCGGATTGTGGATTCAATATTCGAATCGACAACGGGGAGATCAGCGTCGGACGCGACATCAGCACGTCCGTGAAATAACACGCTGTCGCGCTAGCGATCGAGCGACTCGTAGGGAGGCTCCGTTTCGGGGCCTCCCTCTTTCGTTTTGACGAGCAGAAAGATGAAGATGACGAGCGCACCCACCACGATGCGCACGTCGCTCAAATAGACGGGGAGCTGGCTCGCCTGCTCCTCGGTCTGGAACGCGAGCTGCGCGAAGGCGACCGTGTTGAAAATGGCGTGCGCGACGATCGTGTAGGTGAGATTTCCGGTGACGTGGTAGATGTACCCCAGGAAGAACCCGAAGGCAGTGATCGACACCAAGAGATGCGCGTTCAGATGCACCGCGCCGAAAGTCGCCCCCGCCAGCAAGACGGCGATCACCGCACCCATGTTGCGCACGAACACCTGCTGAATCAGCCCCCGAAAGACGATCTCCTCGGCCAGCGGGACCAACAGGCACAACCCCGCGAACGTGACCACGAAGTGGAGTGCGGTGACCGGCTTCAGGTCCCGGATCGCGTCCGCGTAGTCCTCGGGCACCGGGCTGAAGCGCTGGTTCAGCACGTAAATCTGATCGATCAAGACCACCGCCGCGCAGGTCGCGACAATGACCAGGATCATGCGGTGGACGCGCGGGCGCGCAACCCGCAACTGGGCGCGCGGGCCGCCCGGAAAGCGCCGCAAGAGGAGATACGCCGGCAGGATGATCCCGATCAGTGCCGAGACCCCGATGCCCAGCCGGTGGTGCCCCGTCACCAGGAAGAGCTGCTGGATGTACATGCTCGAGAGGACGCAGCTTCCGCAGAAGAACAACAGGAAGTAGTTGTTCACCGCCGTGAAGACGTCGTGCGGGGTCGAGGTGTTGCTCTGGTCCTGATTCTCCATTAGTATCTCACTACAACATTCACACGGAGCAGTATAGCATGATCAAAGCCGTCATCTTCGATCTCGACAACACCCTCACCGACTTCATGCGCATGAAGGAGAACGCCGTCGACGCGGCCGTGGACGCCATGGTGGACGCGGGCCTGCGCTTCGCCCCCGCCGACATCAAGAAGAAGATCTACGAGATCTACGAGCGCGAAGGCATCGAGTTCCAGACCGTCTTCGACCACGCCCTCGCCGATCTCCTGGGCGAGGTCGACTTCAAGATCCAGGCCGCCGGGATCGTGGGTTACCGCCGCGCCAAGGAGGCCTCGCTCGTCCTCTATCCCCACGTCAAGGTGACCCTGATCGAATTGATGAAGCGCGGCATCAAGCTCGGTGTCGTCTCCGACGCGCCGCGCAAGGAAGCGTGGCTGCGCCTGTGCTACCTCCAGCTCCATCACATGTTCGACTTCGTCACCACCTTCGAGGACACCGGCGTGCGCAAGCCCAGCCCGAAGCCGTTCCAACGCGCGCTCGATTATTTCCAGCTCCAACCGCCGCAAGCGATCATGGTCGGCGACTGGCCCGAGCGCGACATCACCGGCGCCGGCCAACTCGGGATGGTGACCGTCTTCGCGCGCTACGGGGACACCAAGGGTGCCAAAGAGAGCGGCGCCGACCACGACATCAACGACGTCTTCGAGCTGGTGGATATTGTGGATCGGTTGAATGCGGGAATGTGATGCGCGTCCTCACCTCTGAACAGATGCAGAAGGTCGACGCCGAGACCATCGACCGCGTGTGTCCCGGCCTGGAGTTGATGGAGCGCGCGGGGCGTGGGGTGGCGAAGGCGATCTTGGCGCGCTACGGGAAAAAGGGCAAAGCGGTCATCTTCGTGGGGCCGGGGAACAATGGCGGCGATGGGCTGGTGGTGGCGCGTTTGCTCGGAGAAGCTGGATGGCAGTGCTCGATTCACCTCCTCAAGACAACGGATCTCACACCCGATACGGCGAAGAACTACCAGCGACTCGACAAGAAGAAGGTGCACGAGTTCGACGCGTCGCGGCCGGATTGGCCGAAGCGGGCCCACGAGGATGTGACCGACGCCACGGTAATCGTCGACGCAATCTTCGGAACCGGGGCGAAGGGAGCGCCGCGCGGTCGCGCTGCCGAAATGATTGCGCTGATTAACGCGCAGCAGGTCCCGACAATCGCCATCGACATTCCCTCCGGCGTCGATGGAACCACGGGCGAGGTCGCGGGCGAAGCGGTGCGCGCGAGTGAAACGACCACCATCGGCGTTCCCAAGACGGGCTTGCTGTTCTATCCCGGCAAGGAGTACGCCGGCGCGCTCTCGGTCATCGACATCGGGTTTCCGGACGACGTCGTGGAAAAGCACGCGAATGCGTGGTTCTATCTCGACGAAGACGCCGCCGCGCAGAAGCTCCCCAGACGCGCGTCCGACATCCACAAGTACGAGGCGGGCACGCTGCTCTTGATCGCGGGCAGCGAAGCGTATCGGGGCGCGGCACTGCTCGCGGGAGAAGCGGCACTGCGGGGCGGATGCGGGATGCTCTACCTCGCCGTCCCGGAGAACATTCGCGCGGAGGTTTCGGTCGCACTGCGAGAAGCGGTGACGGTTGCGCTCCCGCAAACGAACGCGGGCACGATCGCGCGCATGGCCACGGAGGCTTTGAAAAAATACCTCGAGAAGGCGAATGCGATCGCGATCGGGCCGGGTCTGGGGCGCAATGTGGAAACCGATGCCTTCGTTCGTGAGTTCGTTGCGAGTGCACACAAGCCGATTGTCGTCGATGCCGACGCACTTAGCGCATTCGCGGATCATGCGGACGAACTTGCGCGCGGCAATGCCGCGCGAGTTATCACGCCGCACGACGGCGAATTGAAACGGCTCATGGGCGACTCCGAGAACGAGTCGACACCGATCGGGCGTCTCAAGGACACCGCGGAGGTCGCGAAACGACTCAAAGTCACACTAGTACGAAAAGGTGCTCCCACTTTGATCGCGTCGCCGGACGGAAGTGTTTGGATCAATTCCTCCGGCAGCTCCGCGCTCGCGACCGGCGGCACCGGCGACGTCCTGACCGGCTTGGTCGGAAGCCTCCTGGCCCAGGGCGCCGGTCCGGCCGACGCCGCCTGCGTCGCCTGTTTCCTCCACGGCCGGGCCGGCGAGCTGGCGGCGGCCGACAAAGGGGTGCGCGGCGTCATCGCCGGCGACCTTATCCCCTTGCTGGGACCGGCGATGCGCTCGCTCGAAGCGCGCGCCGGCGGATAACCGACGCCGCTTCCAGTACCGCGCTCCGAGCGCCCCAACCCACCAGCCCGACCCTATCCACATCATTTCTCCGGCGGCTTCGGGTTCGCCGTTGACACTCACCGCGCGTCGCTATAAATGTTCCTCTTTCATATCGACGGCTCCGCCGTTGGCATATCGACGGCTCCGCCGTTGGCATATCGACGGCTCCGCCGTTGGCATATCGACGGCTCCGCCGTTGGCATATCGACGGCTTCGCCAGTGGGCATTCCGTCGATCCCGCGCAATCTACGTTCAGGAGGGTGGTGTGATGGAGAAGCGATCTCCAGCCGAAGTCCTTAAATTCGCCAAGACCAGCAACGCGAAAGTTCTCGATCTCAAGTTCGTCGATCTACCCGGCACGTGGCAGCACTTCAGTCTGCCCATTCACGCGCTCGAAGAGAAGTCGTTCGAAGACGGCTTCGGCTTCGACGGATCCAGCATCCGCGGTTGGAAGCACATCAACGAGAGCGACATGCTCGTGATTCCGGATCCCGACACCGCGTTCGTCGATCCGTTCACCAAGGAGACCACGCTCTCGCTCGTTTGCAACATCTTCGATCCCATTACCAAGGAGCGCTACTCGCGCGACCCGCGCGGTATCGCCAACAAGGCGGAGGCCTACGTGAAGAGCACGGGTCTCGCCACCGACATCTACTTCGGCCCCGAGGCCGAGTTCTTCATCTTCGACGGGGTTCGCTACGAGGCGCAGCCGCAGCAGTCCTTCTTCTATATCGACTCCGCGGAGGGCGCGTGGAACACGGGCCGCGACGAGCAGCCCAACCTGGGATTCAAGCTCCGCTTCAAGGAAGGTTACTTCCCAGTTCCGCCCGCGGATTCGCTACAGGACATTCGCACCGAGATGATGCTCGAGATCATGAAGCTCGGCATCGAAGTGGAAGCGCAGCACCACGAGGTGGCGACCGCGGGCCAGTCGGAGATCGACTTGAAGTTCGATACGCTGGTGCGCATGGCGGACTGCCTGATGACGTACAAGTACGTCATTCGCAACGTCGCCAAGCGCAACGGCAAGACGGTGACGTTCATGCCGAAGCCGCTCTACGGCGACAACGGCTCGGGCATGCACTGCCACCAGAGTCTGTGGAAGGGCAGCACGCCGCTCTTCGCGGGCAACAAGTACGCGGGCTTGAGCGACATGGCGCTGCACTACATCGGCGGCTTGCTGAAGCACGCGCCGGCCTTGTGCGCGTTCACCAACCCGACCACGAATTCCTACAAGCGACTCGTCCCCGGCTACGAAGCGCCGGTCAACCTCGCGTACTCGCAGCGCAACCGCAGCGCTTCGGTGCGCATTCCCATGTACTCGCAGTCGCCCAAGGCGAAGCGCGTCGAGTTCCGCTGCCCGGATCCGACCTGCAATCCGTACCTCGGCTTCGCCGCGATGGTGATGGCGGGCCTCGACGGCATCCAGAACCGCTTGAACCCGGGCGAACCGCTCGACAAGAACATCTACGACCTCCCGCCCGAGGAGCTGGCCAAGGTTCCGCAGGCCCCGGGTTCGCTGAGCCAATCGCTCGACGCACTGGAGAAGGACCACGACTTCTTGTTGAAGGGCGACGTCTTCACCAAAGACGTCATCGAGACCTGGATCGATTACAAGCGGGAAAAGGAAGTGGGGCCGATGTCGCTGCGTCCGCACCCCTACGAGTTATTTCTGTACTAAGACGCGTAGTGTTAGCCTCTGGTGGGGGTGACTAAAGCGGAGGCCGGGCCGTGCTCTTCATCGAACCCAAGGAAATCGGGGAGGCTGTCGGCTGG
>JAKEHA010000282.1 GCA_022615275.1 Candidatus Latescibacterota bacterium | reverse complement strand
GCCGAGGATGCCGAGCGCGACATCTATCTCTACATCAACAGCCCGGGCGGACACATCTCGGCCGGGATGGCGATCTACGACACGATGTCGTACATTCGCCCGGACGTCGCGACCATCTGCATGGGCCAGGCGGCCAGCATGGCCGCGGTGCTGCTCGCGGCGGGGGCCAAGGGCAAGCGCTCGGGGCTGCCCAACTCGCGCGTGATGATCCACCAGCCCTCGGGCGGGTCGGAAGGCCAGGCCGCCTCCATCGAGATCTACACCAAGGAAATCCTGCGCTGGCGCGACCGGCTCAACACGATTCTCGCCGACCACACCGGCCAGCAGGTCAAGAAGATCGCCAAGGACACCGACCGCGACTACTTCATGTCGGCCGAGGAAGCGAAGGAATACGGCATCATCGACAACATCTTCGTCAACCGGCCCTTGACGCACAACGATCACAGAGAGGCCAACGTCGCATGAAGAAGAAGATCGGCAACCCGCACATCCTGCGCTGCTCGTTTTGTGGGCGCGGACAGGACGAGGTTACCAAGCTGATCTCGGGTCCGTCGGTCTACATTTGTAACGAATGCATCAAGCTGTGCAAGGACATCCTCGACGACGAGATCTCGGGGCAGGTCCTGTTCGATTCCGACGAGTTTCCCAAGCCGAAGGAGATCAAGGAGTTTCTCGACCTGTACGTCGTGGGACAGGAAGACGCCAAGGTGATGCTGTCGGTGGCGGTATACAACCACTACAAGCGCATCATGCACGAGCGCACCACCAACGAAGTCGAGATCGAGAAGAGCAACATTCTCTTGCTGGGCCCGACCGGCACCGGCAAGACGCTCCTGGCGCAGACCCTCGCGCGTTTCCTGCGCGTGCCCTTCGCCATCGTTGACGCGACCGCGTTCACCGAGGCCGGCTACGTGGGCGAGGACGTCGAGAACATCCTATTGAAGCTGTACCAGAACGCCGGCTCGTCGGTGGCGGCGGCCGAGAAGGGCATCGTCTACATCGACGAGATCGACAAGATCGCGCGCAAGACCGACAGCCCGTCGATCACGCGCGACGTCTCGGGTGAAGGCGTGCAGCAGGCGCTCCTCAAGATGCTGGAAGGTGCCGTGGCCAACGTGCCCCCGCAGGGCGGCCGCAAGATCCCGCAGCAGAACTACATCGAAATCAACACCAAGAACATCCTGTTTATCTGCGGCGGCGCCTTCGAGGGGCTGGACCGCATCATCGAGCAGCGCACCGGGCGCAAGGTCTTGGGTTTCGGCCGCGACAACAAGGGCACGTCGAAGGACGAGCGTTCGCGCGTGCTGCGCCACGTGGCCCCCGAGGACTTGATCAAGTTCGGGTTGATTCCGGAGCTGGTGGGGCGCCTGCCCATCGTCGGCATCCTCGACCCGTTGGACGAGGCGGCGCTCATCGAGATTCTCACGCGTCCCAAGAACGCGCTGACCAAGCAGTACAAGAAGCTCTTCCAGATGGAAGACGTGGACCTGGTGTTCGACGAAAGCGCCATCCGAGCCATCGCCCGGATCGCCAAGCGCCGGGAGACGGGGGCGCGCGGCTTGCGGGCCGTCATGGAAGAGACTATGTTACGCCTCATGTACGACATCCCGTCCCGGACCGACGTGCGCAAGGTGGTCATCAACGAGGATACCATCAACAAGCACGTGGAGCCCGAGATCGTGGTGCAGCGCGACCGCCGCGTCAAGGAAGCGTAAAGGGTGCGCGGCCAGCCCTTTTGCCCGCCCGTTTTTTGGGTTCTCATTTTCGATGGTTTCCGCGTAGGCTGAACCCAGGAGGGGTTCGCAATGGCTTCTATTGAGCAGCAAGAAGACTTGGTCCGGGTTCCCGAGAGCGTTCCGGTCCTGCCGCTACGCGACGTCGTGATCTTCCCGGGAATGGTGACGCCGCTCCTGGTGGGTCGGCCGCGCTCGCTGGCTGCGCTCGACGAGGCCATGAAGGGCGACCGCCTGCTGCTCGTGCTGACCCAGCGGCAGATGAACGTCGACGACCCGGCGCCCAAGGACCTCTACCCGATGGGAACCGTGGTCAAGATCCTCCAGCTCATGCGCTTGGTCGAAGGCACCATGCGCATCCTGGTCGAAGGCGTCTCGCGCGGTGAAGCCCTTCGCTTTCACAAGACCAAGAAGTACCTGCGCGCCGACGTACGCATGGTGAGTTCTCCGGCGGACGAGTCCAACCAGATGGAAGCGATGGTGCGCAGCGTCTCCTCGCAATTCACCGAATACGTCCAGCTCAACAAGCGCATCCCCGACGAGGTACTGCGCTCGGTGCTGCCGATCGAAGACCCCGACCGCCTCGCCGATTCGATCGGGTCGCACCTGATCGCCAAGATCGAATCGAAGCAGCCCTTGCTGGAAGCGGTCGACCTCGACGAGCGCTACCGCCTGCTCGCCACCATCCTGGCCGAGGAGCTCGAGATCCTTCGCCTCGAAAAGAAAATCGAAGGCGAAGTGCGCAGCCAGGTGCAGAAGAACCAGAAGGAGTTCTACCTCAACGAGCAGCTCAAGGCGATCCGCAAGGAGCTGGGACACGGCGGCGACGAGTCCAACGAGATCGACGACTTGCGCGAGCGTGTCGAAGGCGCCGGGATGCCCGAGCGCGCGCGCGAAGTCGCACTCAAGGAGCTCGACCGGCTGGCGCGCATGCCCGCGCTCTCGCCCGAAGCCACGGTCGTGCGCAACTACCTGGACACCATGCTGTCGCTCCCGTGGAACACGCGCTCCGACGAGCGCGTCGACTTGGCCGCGGTGCGCCGCAAGCTCGACGAGGATCACTACGGTCTGCGCAAGGTCAAGGAGCGCATCCTCGAGTTCCTGGCCGTGATGAAGCTTTCGAGCACGCTCAAGGGGCCGATCCTGTGCTTTGTGGGCCCGCCGGGAGTGGGCAAGACGTCTCTCGGCCAGTCGATCGCGGACGCGATGGGGCGCAAGTTCGTGCGCTTCTCGCTGGGCGGGGTGCGCGACGAGGCCGAGATCCGCGGCCATCGTCGTACCTACATCGGGTCGATGCCGGGGCGCATCATTCAGTCGCTCATCAAGGCCGGCACCAAGAACCCGGTCATGTTGCTCGACGAGATCGACAAGATGTCGAGCGATTTTCGCGGCGACCCCGCGGCGGCGCTGCTCGAAGTACTCGACCCCGAGCAGAACCATTCCTTCAGCGACCACTATCTCGAAGTCGAGTTCGACTTGAGCGAGGTCATGTTCATCACGACCTCGAACGTGACGCACACCATTCCGGCCGCACTCCAGGACCGCATGGAGATCATCCGGCTCCCGGGCTACCTGGAGACGGAAAAGGTGCGCATCGCGCGGCGTCACCTTCTCCCCAAGATGCTCCCGCGCCACGGCCTCAAGCCGACCGACGTGCAGGTGAGCGACTCGGCCGTGCGCCGCATCATCCAGGCCTACACGCGCGAATCCGGCGTACGCAACCTGGAGCGGGAATTGGCGAAGATCCTGCGCAAGGTGGCCAAGAACGTCGCCAGCACGGGGCGTGCGTCGAGCGTCAAGATCACGTCCAAGAACCTGGAGCGCTACCTCGGGGTGCCGTTGTTCACCGAGAAAGAGATCCACGAAAAGAACATCGTGGGCGTGGCAACGGGGCTCGCGTGGACCAGCTTCGGCGGCGACATCCTGCGCATCGAAGCGGCCTTCATGCCCGGCACCGGCAAGCTCACGCTGACCGGCCAGCTCGGCGACGTGATGCAAGAGTCGGCGCAGATCGCGCTATCGTACGCGCGCGCCATGGCGCGCGTGCTGCCGCTCAAGAAGAATTTCTTCCACGAGATCGACGTGCACATCCACGTGCCGGAAGGTGCCATTCCCAAGGACGGCCCCAGCGCCGGCGTTTCTATTGCCACCGCCCTGGTGTCGAACTTCTTCGGCATCCCGGTGCGACGCGACGTCGCCATGACGGGCGAGCTCACGTTGAAGGGCGAGGTGCTCCCGGTGGGTGGCTTGAACGAGAAGACGGTCGCGGCCCTGCGCGCGGGCATCAAGGAAGTCATCATTCCCAAGGGCTCGTCGCAGATGATCAAGGAACTGCCGCGCGAGGTGCGCAACGGCTTGAAGATCCACACCGCGGAAACGCTGCGGGACGTCTTGAAGGTGGCGCTCGAACGCCCGCTGCCGCGCGCGACGCGGCGCCCGGTCAAGCGCGAGGGCGAGCGCGAGCGTCCGGGATACTTCGAGTACATCGAGTCACACGTCGCGCACTAGCGTCGATACTCGTCGCGCAGCACGCGGCGCATGACTTTGTTCGACGCGGTGCGCGGCAGCGAATCCACCACGCGCACGTCGTGCACGCGGAAGAGCGGATTGAGCCGCGACGAGATCGCTTTCTGCGCGGCGTCGCGAAAGTCGTTCGTCGCGGCTCCGCGGTGCGCGACGATATGGAGAACGAGCAGACTCGGACCCCCGTCCGCGGGTTCGACCGCGATCGCCGCCGCATCCGCGACGCCCTCCACCGCCAGCACCACCCGTTCGATCTCCGCCGAGCTGATCTTGATGCCTCCCAGATTCATGGTGTCGTCCGCGCGGCCCTGGGCGCGGAAGTACCCGCCCGGCAAGGCCTCGAATTGATCGCCGTGGCGGCGCAGGAGCTCACCGCGCGGTCCCTTCGGCGTCCCCGCGTAATAGACCTCGTGGTGGTCGCGATTCAGGAGCGAAAGCGAAAGCCCGATCGAGGGCGGTACCACGAACAACTCGCCGTGCGACGTGGGCCGGCCCTCTTCATCGAGGATCGCCAGGTCGAGCCCCAGAGATGGCGTCGAAAACAACGCCGGCGAGGCGGGCTGGGTGAGCGATTGCGTAATGTACCCGCCGCCTATTTCCGTCCCGCCGCAATACTCGATCACGGGGCGGTAGCCCGCGCGTGCCATGAGCCAGAGATAGTCGTCGGCATTCGACGCCTCTCCGGTCGAGCTGAACGCCCGGAGGCGTGTCCAATCGACCCCGTCGGTCATTCCATGCGCGCGCCACGCCTTGACCAAGCTCGGCACCGCGCCGAGCATCGCGACGCGCGCGTCGGCGACGAAGCGGCAGAACTCGCGCGTGTTGGGCGCATGGTAACACAATGCAATGGTGGCGCGGTTGACGAGGCTCGCGTAGATCAGCCACGGACCCATCATCCAGCCCAGGTTGGTCGGCCACGCCACCACCTCGCCGGCGCGGATGTCGTGGTGGTAGTAGCCGTCCATCGCGCACTTGAGCGGCGTGGTGTGCGACCACGGGATCGCTTTGGGCTCGCCGGTGGTGCCGGAGGAAAAGAGGATGTTGGTGGCGTCATCGGGCGACGCGGCGACCGCGTCGAAGCGATCGCTGGTGGAGAGAAACGTATCCCACAAACGGTCCGTGTCGCGAAGCGTGAAATGGAGCGCGCTGTCGCGCGCTACCACGACGCACGCGCGCACGCCCGCGGCGACGAGCTTCTCGTACATGGGCAGCGTCTTGTCGCCGCGCACGATCACGTCCTGGGTGACGGCGAGGGATGCGCGCGCGATCTCCATGCGCGTGCGAATCTCCTCGGGCGCGAAGCTCTCGGCGATCGAGACCACCACGCAGCCCGCCTTCACGAGGCCCAGGTACGCGACCACCGCTTCGACCGTCATCGGCATCGCGATGGCGACCGCGTCGCCGCGCTTCGCGCCGAAGGTGACGAGCGCGTTGGCGAACCGGTTCGAAAGCGCGTCGAGTTCCGCATACGTCACCGATGCGACCCGGGTGTCTTTCTGAAACACGATCGCGGAGGCGTCGCGCGCGGCGAGGAAGCAACTATCGGCGATATTCATGCGCGCGCCGGGGAGCCAGCGGGGATGCTCGGGGCCGCGCGCGAGGTCCACGACACGCTCGGGCGGGCTGCGAAACGCGATCCCGCGCGTATCGATGAAGTCGCGCCAGAACTCGGCGCGGTGGTCGACCGACCAGCGGTGGAAGGCGGCGTAGCCGGGTAGTTCCAGCCGCCGACAGGCTTCGGCGACGTGGG
>JAKEHA010000281.1 GCA_022615275.1 Candidatus Latescibacterota bacterium | reverse complement strand
CGCGGCCGTTTCCAAGTCGATCGTCGAGGACAAGTGGCTCAAGCTCGCCGTCAACGCGCAGAGCGTCATCCACGCGCTCGTCGACGCGCGCGACCAGGACGAGAACGAGTTCTTCGATTTGAAGGTCGCCATCCTGGAGGAGACGCGGCGTGTCTTCAAGGCGGCGAAGATCAAGGCGCGCTCGAGCGACGGCAAGGATCCGTCGATCGAGGAGATGATCGCCGAGATCAAGCGTCCGCGCGCGCGGCGCAACGAGCACGGCGTCAAGGTGCACAACTCGGTGTGGCAGGACTTCTACCTGAAGCGGCCGCGCATCGAGGCGGACGTGATCCACGGCCCCGTGATCGCGCTGGGCAAGGAGCACATAGTTCCGACGCCGTATCACGAGGCGTCCCTCGCGCTGGCGCGGCGATGCCACGCCGCCAAGGCCGTCCCCGAATCGATCCGCCTCGCGGACGTGATGGCGCAGATAGCGAAGCGGCGCGCATGAAGACGATCGCGTACGGGGCGTTCCTGCTTCTGCTGCTGATCGCGAGCGTGGTGCTCTTGCGCTCGATCGAACCCGCCCGCGAGGGGGCGGGGCCGCTCCCGCGCGCGTCGGGCGCCTTGGATCCGGTGGTGTCGGCGATCGACCTCGAGCGCCTGGAGGGCGCGGGCGCGCCCGAGCTCTACGACTTCGCGATCGAGTTCATGCAAGTGTGGCGGCCGCGCGAAGCGACCGTGCTCCTGGAGCGCGCGGTCAAGGCGGACTCCAGCTTCCACCCCGCGTGGCTGAAGCTCGTCGAGTGCTACGCGCACCCACTGGTGGCCGACGAGGTCGCGTTGGCGAAAGCGGTCACGCAGGCGTTGGCGACGGCTCCCTCGCCGGCCGACACCGCCCTGGTGGCGGGCTTGCGGCAGCTGTACGCGGAGCACGACTACGCGGGTGCCATCGGCTCCCTCGCCGCGGTGGTGCGCACCGAGGACGCGGCGGTCGACGCTCGCTACTACCTTGCGCTCGCGTACTACCAGATGGGGAGGTTGAGGGACGCGTCGCGCTATCTCGATCCGCTCCTGTCGGAGGATCCCACCGTGGCCCCGGTGGTGGAGCTCTACATTCGCCGCGCCGTCGCGGCGCGTGAGCTCGAGCGCGCAGCCGACGCCGCCCGCGAGCTCTCGCGCATGTACGCGGAGGAGCCTTTCCCGTACGTGTTGAGCGCGCAGGTCGAGCTGGCGCGGGGAAACGCCGACGCGGCGATCGAGTTTTGCGACAACGCGCTCGACCTGGATCCCAAGTGCGTGCCCGCGATCATGACGCGCGCATGCCTGTACGCCGAGTCCGGCGACTTCCAGTCGGCGCGCGTGAGCTTCGAGAAGCTCCTGCTCTTCGACGCGCCCGCCCTGCAGTCGATCGGCCACGAAGGGGTCGCCTTCGTCGACTTTCTCGCCGGCGCCTTCGACCATGGGGTGGCGGCGATGGACGAGGCGACGCGCCACGCGATGGTCGCGGGCGCCACCCAGAGAGGGCTCTCGCTCGCCTGCCGCCACGTCGACTATCTGTGTCAGCTCGGTCAACCCGACGCCGCCCAGGGCGTGGTCAAGCGCTGGCTCACGGGTTTCGGCGAAATCCCGGTACGCCTGGCGAGCGCGCGCGTCGCACTCGCGCGCGGCGATACGCGACGCGCGGCGGACACACTCGCGCGACTGTCGACCGAGAAGGAGTGGATCCTGTGGGCGCGCAAGCTCTCGCTCGACTCCGTCGACCTGGCCGCGCGCGTCGAGATCGGCGAACAGCGCCAGCGCGAAGCCGGAGTTCTCCTGCAAGAAGACGCGAAGGCGGTGACCGTGGTGGCTGCGGGGGCGTACGAGCGACGGACGTTCGTGGCCGGTTACGCGGCCTTCGAGAGCGGGGATGCGGAAGCGGCGGCGGCGGCGTTCAGCGACGTGCGGCGCCGGCTGTACGGGGTCGAGTTTCCATACCACGGAGACCCGGTCGTCTACGTGCAGGCGTTGTTCTTCCTGGCCGAAACGGATCTGGCGCGCGGCAATCAGGTCGCGGCTCGCGCGAGCTACGAATCGTTTCTGGGGTACTGGGGAGACTCGTCGTGGAAGCTGGAAGCGGTCGAGCGGGCGCGCCGAAAACTGGAAGCCCTGGGCGAGGCAGCCGCCTCGCCACAGGGCTGAAGGTATCGGCCTCGCCCCCCGGATCAGGGGAAGATGCCGCGCTCCATGTAGATCTTCTCAAGGCGGCCGACGGCCAGCGCCATCGCGGCCGTGCGCGGGTCGGTCTTGCGCGCCTTCATCTCGTCGAGGACGCCGTGCGTGGCGCGGGTCATCACCCGGTTGAGCTCCTCATCCACTTTCTCGAGCTCCCAGATCTCGCTGTTCTTGTTCTGCACCCACTCGAAGTAGCTGACCGTCACGCCGCCCGAGTTGGCCAGGATGTCGGGGATGACGGTGATGCCGCGGGCCATGAGGTTCTCTTCGGCCGCCGGTGTGGTGGGGCCGTTCGCCCCCTCGACCACGAACTTGGCCCGAATCAAGGAGTCGTTGTCCTCGTTGACGGTGCACTCGAGAGCGGCGGGAATGAAGATGTCGGCGTTGGTGTGATAGAACTCGGTCAGCGCGATCTCCTTGGCCCGCGGGTAGCCCTTGATCCCGCCCTTCTGCGCGACGTACGCCGCCAGGTCCTCGGCGTCGATGCCGTCCGCGTTGCCGATCGAGCCGGTGTGGTCGTT
>JAKEHA010000280.1 GCA_022615275.1 Candidatus Latescibacterota bacterium | reverse complement strand
GATGCTCGCCGGGGCCGGCTACGACCCGGGCGCGATCCGGCGCCCGCTGGAGATCAGCCTCAAGCTCGGGGACACCCAGTTCGCCCGGAGCTACGCCCACGTCGCCCTGCGCGGCGCCCTGGTGGACGCGTGGCTGGCGGATCACGGGCGGGCCGGGGAGCACGCGCCGGTGCCCGACGACCGTTTCCGGACGTTCCAGGCCGCCCTCCACCCCCCGACCTGACCGGCGCGACCGGCCCGGCGATACCCCCGGATTGACGATCTTTGTAGCCATGGGTACAATCCGCCCGATTGTAGCCCATGTTACAGATGCACCCCCGGAGCGCCGCGATGCACCGAGCGATCCTCGCACTGGCACTCATCGGCCTGATCCCGGCGCCCGCCCCCGCCGAGGACCCCTTCAAGGCCGTCTGCACCGTCGGCATGATCACGGACGTCGTCACCGAGATCGCCGGCGACCGCGCCGAGGTCACCGGCCTCATGGGCCCCGGCGTCGACCCCCACCTCTACAAGCCCACGCGATCGGACATCGCCACCCTCATGCGCGCCGACGTCGTCTTCTACAACGGCCTCCTCCTCGAGGGCAAGATGACCGACTCGCTGATCCGGGCCGCCACCAGCGGCAAGAAGGTCTGGGCCGTCACCGAGCTGCTCGACGAGCAGTACCTGCTCGAGCCCGAGGAGTTCAAGGGCCTCTTCGACCCGCACGTCTGGATGGATCCGGCCTCGTGGCGCCGCGCGGCGATCGTCATCCGCGACAAGCTTGCGGAGTTCGACCCCGAGGGGCGCGACGCCTACGCGGCCAACGCCGAGCGCTACCTCGCCGAGCTGGACAGGCTCGACGCCTACGCCCGCGACGTCCTGGCCACGGTGCCCGAGAGCCAGCGCGTCCTCGTGACCGCCCACGACGCCTTCAACTACTTCGGGCGCCGCTTCGGCTACGAGGTCGTCGGCATCCAGGGGATCTCGACCGAGTCCGAGGCCGGCGTCAAGGACATCGAGCGGATCGTCTCGCTCATCGTCGAGCGCGACGTCAGGGCCGTCTTCGTCGAATCCACCGTCTCCGAGCGCAACATCCGTGCGCTCATCGACGGCGCCCGCGCCCAGGGCCACGAGGTCGCCATCGGCGGGCGCCTCTTCTCCGACGCCATGGGCCCTCCGGGAGCCTACGAGGGCACCTACATCGGCATGATCGACCACAACGTCACGACCATCGCCCGCGCCCTGGGCGGGACCGCGCCCGAGCGCGGCATGCAGGGACGCCTCTCGCCCTGAAGGAGCAGGCGATGGCCCAGATCGCGCGCGCCCATCCCAGCACGCTCGCCGACCGCCCCGAGCACTCGGCGACCAGCCCCCTGTCCATCCACGCGATGACCGTGGCCTACCACCGCAAGCCGGTGCTCTGGGACGTCGATTACGACGCCCCCGCCAACAGCCTCATCGCCATCGTCGGCCCCAACGGCGCCGGCAAGAGCACCCTCATCAAGGCCTGCCTGGGCCTGATCCCAGGCGACGTGACTCAGTCCGCGCTGGATGTCGGTGCGCGCGACGGTCATATCTCCTTGGCGCTGGCGGAGCGCTTTTCCCGCGTCGTCGCGCTCGATCTGACCAAACCCTCGGTCCAGCATGCTCGGGTCGAGTGCGTCCGGGGCGACGCAACCGCGCTCGAGTTCCCCGACGACTCATTCGACGTCGTGCTGTGCGCGGAAGTCCTGGAGCACATCCCGAGTCCTTCCCTGGAGAAAGCATGCGCCGAACTCGCGCGCGTGGCTCGCCGCTACGTCGTGGTCGGCGTGCCCTACCGCCAGGATACGCGCGTTGGACGCACAACGTGTCGTGCGTGCGGCGGCGCCAACCCTCCGTGGGGCCACGTGAACTCGTTCGACGAAGGACGGCTCGACTCCCTGTTCGGCGACCTGGCCGTGCTCGATCGTGCGTTCGTCGGGGTCAGCGACTTGGCGAGCAACTGGCTTTCCACCTACTTGATGGACTGTGCCCGGAATCCGGCCGGCACCTACATGCAGGACGAACCTTGCATTCACTGCGGCGCCAAACTGGAGCCACCCGTTTCGTCGCGCGTTCTCGATTCCGCGATGGTTCGTGCATCCTACTGGCTCAGGAAGCTGCAGCAGCCCTTCGTTCAGCCCCATGCGAACTGGATCCATGTCTTGTTCGAGAAGTCCAGTGCCTGATTCCGACCACGTGAGAGGCTCCTAGTTGTCCCGCTCCCTAAGTCACCAAGTCGGCGTTCTCATATTGGGGCGCCTCGTCTCGTACGCCGCGATGTTTATCGTTCCGCTCGTCAACGTGCGCACGCTGACCGTCGACGAGTACGGCTATTACAAGCAGTTCTGGCTCATCTACGAGACCGTCACTCCCATCGTGATCCTCGGGTTCTCTCGAAGTCTCTTGTACTTCCTACCGCGCATCGAAGAGCCGGAGAAGCGCTCCGCCTACATCACGCAGACCGTGATGTTCCTGGCGATGAGCTCCGTCGTTGCAATCTTGATCTACGCCGTCATGGCGCGAACGCTCGGAGAGGGGTTGGGAGAAGCCGCGCGATCGTTCTTCTGGCGGCTGTGCTTCTTCACGTTCTTTACGGTCACGACGGACTACATGGAGACGCTGTTCGTGGCGCAGAAGAAGCCGGTCACTCAGTCCGTCTACCACGCGGCGGTGTGGGGGCTGCAGGCCGTGGTGGTGATAGCAGCTTCGTATTTCTCGCGCGACGTGAGCACGATCATATGGGCGCTCACGTTCTTCGCGATGATACGGTTTTTCTTCGCTATCGCGTACACGCACGTGAACTTCAGGCTTTCGCTCGGGTTCGTTTCGAAAGCGTCGATCGCCGAGCAAGCATCGTTCGCGATCCCGGTGGGACTGACCGGCATCGTGCTGCTACTCCTCACTCAAACGGATAAGTTCATCATCAACTCATTCCTGGGTCGCCAGGCGTTCGCCGTGTACAGCGTCGGTGCGTTCCAGGTCCCGCTGGCCGGCGTCATCCAGACGTCGGTCGGCAACGTGACCCTACCGTTGCTCGCCCAGTACCAGAGCGTCGGCGACTTTGCCGCCATGAAAGACCTGTGGCGACGATCGCTCATGAAGACCACGCTCTTCTTCTTCCCCGCCTTCGTCTTTCTCGAGGTGACGGCGCGCCCCTTCATTACCATCCTCTTTACCGAGGAGTATGCCGACGCCGCTCCGGTCTTCATGGTCTATCTCCTGCTTTTCTTGCGAACGTCGATGGAGACGAGCACGGTGATCCAGGCCTGCAACCGCACCAAGTTCCTCGTGGCCGGCCTTGCCATCGGGTTTCCGGTCAACGTCTTGCTCGGCATCACGCTCTTCAAACTGTTCGGCCGTATCGGTGTGCCATTCGCGACTCTCTTCACGCTCACCGGGATCACAGTCGCGAACCTGTTCTACATCTCGAGGCTGCTCGACACGACCGTGGGACGCTTGTTCCCGACGCGCGCACTGCTCAAGCGCTTCCTCGCAGCCGCGATTCCGGGCGCGGTGCTCTGGGTCGCGTACCGCTTCTACCCGGTCACGAACTTCTTCGAACTGGCTGCTGCCGGGCTGGTCTACACGGGTTTGTATGTATTCGTGGGTACACGAATGGGACTGATGAGCACCAGGGACCTCACGGCACTGGTGAGACGACGGCGGTCTGGATAGGGTGCTCAGGGGTCAGGCGAGCTTCGGGTCACAGGCCCAATTGCCGCGCGATCAAGTTTCGCTGGATCTCCGAGGTTCCCGAGTACAACGTTCCGCCCACCGCGTCGCGCAGGTCGCGCTCGAGCTCGTACTCGGTGGTGTAGCCGTAGCCGCCGTGGACTTGAATCGCGTCCAGGCAGTTCTTCACCCACGACTCGCTGATGTGGAGCTTGGCGATGGCCGATTCGGTGGCCGCCTTGCCGTCGCGTTGCTTGGTCCAGGCCATCTGATAGAGCAGCCAGCGCGATGCTTCCCAGCGCATGCGCATGTCGACCAGCCGGTTGGCCACCGCCTGGAACTTCCCGATCGGCTGGCCGAACTGGTTGCGCGTGCGCGCGTGTTCGACGCACGCCTCCAGCTGGCGCTGCATCGCGCCCACGCAGGGGGCGAAGATGCACCCGCGCTCCCATTCCATCGAGCTGCGAAAGACGGCGGCTCCCTGTCCGTCGCGCCCCAGACGGTTCGCGGCCGGTACCCGGCAGTCTTCGAAGAACACCTGCGCCATCGGGTCGGTGCGAAGCCCCATCTTCTCGATCTCGTTGCTCACGCGTACGCCGGGCGTGTCGCGCTCGACGATGAAGCCGGTGATGCCCAGGAAGCCCTTGTCCTTGCCGAGTGTGGCAAAGGTCACGAACACCTCGGCCAGCGGCGCGCTCGACACGAAGGTCTTGCTGCCGTTCAACACGTAGTGGTCGCCGTCGCGAACCGCGAGGGTGTTCATGGCGTGGGAATCGGATCCGGAATCGGGCTCGCTCATCGCATGCGCGCCGATCCACTCCCCGCTGCACAGCTTGGTCAGGTAGCGCTGCTTCTGCTCTTCGGTGCCGAACTCGTTGATCGGCGTCTGCACGCTCCACATCTGCGCGCCCAGGCCGAAGCCGAGGCCGTTGTCCTTGCACGCGTAGCCCACCGCCTCGAGTGCGACGACGGTCGCGAGGAGATCCATCCCCTGCCCGCCGTACGCGGGCGGAAACGGCATGCCCTGGATGCCGAACTCCGCGCACTTCTTCCAGTGCTCGCGCGAGAACGACCCCTTTCGGTCGCGGCCGATGACGTCGTCGGAAAGCTCGCGCCGCGCGAAGCGAATCACCGCGTCGCGAAGCTCGGCTTGTTCCTGGGTGAGAGAGAAGTCCATCGTGGTCGGCGAGCCGGCTACGGTTTGGCGCGCTTGACCATCGCCGCGATCGTGCGCACGTTGTGGAAGTTCTCCGGCAAGATGTCGGCGTCGTCGAGATCGGCTCCGAACTCCTTCTTGAGCACCGCGGCCACGCGATCGCTCGATTGGTCGAGGTCCCGGTAGCTCACGGAGTCCGACCCGGCGACGATGGCGCTCTGGTCGGGCGACTGGGCGGCGGCGCGGGTCAACAGGTGCGGCAGTAGGTAGTGCATTCCGGCTGCTTGGACTGAAATGGAAGACTCGGGAACGACGTCGACGAACCCGGACTATAGCAGGAACCGCACCGATGTCTCAAGGCGGCGAGCGACTACTTGCGATCGAGCAGCGCGGGCCAGTTCATCACGACCGTGACCCCGAGCGGGATCCCCGCGAGATCGGGACCGCACACGAGCACGCGCTGCCCGTCCGGATGCACCGCGTAGGCGACGTGCCCGAGCGGCAGACGACAGAACCTGCGGGGCGGTGAAGGCAACCCCTCGCTCGACACACTCACCGACGCGAGCGTGTTGCCGTCGCCCGACAGATAGACCAGCTCGCGGCCACCCGCCACCCATTGAACTGGGTAGTAGCCCTGGAACGTGCCGAAAACACCGAGCTCTTCGGACGACGCCCGATGCTTCGGTCCCAGGCCCGGGAACGACTGCACGTAGATCTCGGCGCGCCCGGCGTCGTCGCAGCGATACGCGATCCAGCGGCCGTCGGGATCGATGGCGGCGTCTCCTTCGTTGTAGCGCGACTGCAATAGCGGCCGCGGGGTGCGCTCCCCCTCGAGCGGAAGGATCCACAGGTCGCCGTTGGTCTTCTCGGTCAGCACGCTGTACACGATGGCGCTCCCGTCCGGCGTCCACGCCTCCGTCTTCGTGAACAACTCCCCGGAGTCGAACAACTTCTGCTCGTCGCGCGAGCCGTCGCTGGGCTTGATGTAGAGATTCTCGCGGCCCTCGCGATTCGATGTGAACGCGATCGACTTCCCATCCGGCGACCAGATGACGTCGAAATTCTCGGAGTCGTTGAACGTGACACGGCTCGCAACGTTGCGTTCCACGTCCACCATCCAGATGTTGGCGGTCCCGTCCGGGCGCCACTCGGCGAGGGACACGCGCCGTCCGTCCGGGGAAAACACCGGTTCGATGAAGAAACCCTCCGGCAAGGTCACTCGCCCCTGCTCGCGGCCGTCGCGGCCGATCCAGCGCACGCTCGTGTTCGGGGCTCCCGCGAAGCTCCGAACCAGGACCTCGTTGCTCGAGACACTGGCGCCCGGCGAACCGGAGAACCCGCCCCCCGCCGCGGCCAGTTCGCTGATCGTAACCGGTTCTCCCTCGAGCACCAGCGAGCCCGCGTCGAACGCGCTCGCGACGATGTGCTCATCGCGAGGGTAGAGCAGGTATCCGGCGCGCGAGTAGACCGCGCCGCCTGCCGCGCGCGTGATGACGGGGCTCGTCTCACCGTCCAGAGAACCCACACGCACGTCGAACAAGTTGTCGCGACCCGGCAATACCACGAAAACGAAGCGCTTCCCGTCGGGCAGGAACGCGGGAAAGCGGTGCGTCGCGTCTCCGTTCGCGGTGTCGACGGCGGTCACGGCTCGCATCTCGCCGCCGCGCGCCGACACGCGGAACAGCGGCCCGGACGCCGCGGGCTGGAACACGATGTCGTCGTTCGCGCTCCAGGCACCGCCGCGCGGGTCGGGTGCGTCGCACAAGGCCTGCACCACGCCGTCGGCGATCGAGACCCGTCGCAGCTTCCCGTTGGAGAAGAAGGCGAGGTGGCGGCCGTCGGGCGAGAAGAACGGCATCGCACCGCCCTGGGTGCCGTTGACACGCGTCGACTCATGGGCATCCAACCGACGCACGAAGACGTGCTGGACGCCGACCGTGTCGGTCGCGCAATACGCGAACGTGCCCCCATCGGGGGCGACCGCGACGTGCGGTTGGCCGACGACGAGACCGTGGTTCGGTGGCGGCACCACCGTGAAGCGAACGAGCGCGGGTGGCGACGCGCGATGTGTGAGCACGAGCGACCCGAAGCCGATGGCCGCCGCGGCGCACACCGCGGCTGTGATCCATGCCGTGCGCGCGGCCAGTCGTCGATGCGCCGCCACCGGGGTCGGGATTCCGGCCGCCGAGCCGGCGTCGCGAATCCACGCCATTTCGAGACCGACGTCGCGCGCGTTCTGCCAGCGATCGTCGGGATCTTTGGCGAGGCAGCGCTTGACGAGGTGCTCGAGCGCGGGCGGCGTCATGGGAGCGAGTTCCGCCATCGCGCGCGGCTGTTCCTTCAAGATGGCCGCGATCAAGCTGGCTTGACTCGCCCCGGAGAACGCGCGCTGGCCGGTCGCCATCTCGTAGAGCACGGCACCGAGCGCGAAGATGTCGGTGCGCGCGTCGGCTTCGCGGCCCTCGAGTTGTTCGGGCGCCATGTACTGGAACGTCCCCAGGATGGTCCCGGCTTTGGTCAGCGGGCGGCTCATGGTCGGCGATTGGGTGGCGTCGGTGGGTCCTTCGAGGCCGGTGGCGCGCGCCAGCCCGAAGTCGAGGAGCTTCGCGCCCGACTTGGTCAGCATGATGTTGCCGGGTTTGAGATCGCGGTGCACGAGGCCCGCGCGGTGCGCGGCCGAGAGCGCGTCCGCGATCTGGATGCCGACCTGCAGGAGCTCGGCGGTCGGGAGCGGCCCCTTCTCGAGCCGGCTCACGAGCGACTCGCCTTCGAGATATTCCATGACGAAGAAGTCGGCGCCGACATCGTGGAGGACGCAGATGTTGGGATGGTTCAGGCTCGACACCGCGCGCGCCTCGCGCTCGAAGCGCTGGCGCACTTCCGGCTGGCTCACGAGATGCGCGGGCAGCACCTTGATCGCGACCATGCGCTCCAGGCGTGTGTCGCGGGCGCGATAGACTTCGCCCATTCCGCCTGCGCCGAGCGTGCCGAGGATTTCGTAGGGACCGAGCCGGGTGCCGTTGGCGAGCGACATTCGCGGCATTGTGCCCCAATCCATGCGGGCGCGGCAAGGTCGGTTTGCCGTCCGCGGCGGGCACCTGCGCGGTTAGGCGCCGCCGTCGTCGTCCGACATCGCGTCGGGAAGCTCGTTGACGTCGTCCGCGCGACGCGGGAAGTGCTTCGCGAGCTCGGCCGCAACGGTCGCG
>JAKEHA010000279.1 GCA_022615275.1 Candidatus Latescibacterota bacterium | reverse complement strand
CGCGCCCGCTTCGCCGCGTTATCGGGGCCGACGGGTCGCGTGCGCGACGTCGACGTCCACCTCGGGCTGCGCGCCCCGTATGCCGCGTGGGTCCCGCCGGCGTTCCAGGACGGACTCGCGCCGTTGTTCGACTCGCTCGAGCGCGAGCGCGACGCGCGCCGAACCGAACTGCTTTCCCTCTTCGCGAACCGCGAGTACGCCGCGCTCAAGCGCGACTGGAGGCGGGCCCTGGCGGCACTCGCGTCCGGGCGTCCGGCCGGCATCGCGGCGGCAGAACCCGCGCTCACCGCGGCGCGCGCCGCCATCGCGAAGCGCTATGCGCGCTTGCGTGCGATCGCGCATGCGCTCGATGACCTCGACGATGCCGCACTCCACCGCGCACGCGTGCAGGGCAAGCGCCTCCGATACGTGCTAGAATTCTTCGCCCACCCGCTTGGGGGGGACGCGCTGCCCGCGATCGCGGCGGTCGAGAGCCTGCAAGACGCGCTCGGGGCTTACCACGACGCGGGTGTTTTCCAATCGTTGCTCTCGGAGGAGGCGAAGAAGCCTCCGTCGAATTCGCGCGACGCGGTCGTGCACGGGGGAGTGATCGGCGCGCTGACGGCGCGGCTGGACGTACGGCGAGCAAAGGCGCGCCGGCGCGCGGCGCGACGTCTGGAAGCGCTGACCGATCGCAAGAGCGAACGCATGTTTCGGCGGCTCTCGGAAACCTAACGACGAGGAGGAAGCGATGAAGAGAATCGTCCTGGTTCGACACGCGACGGCGGTCGACGTGGGTCCGAAGGGGTCCGATTTCCAACGGCGCTTGAAGAAGCGCGGGCGGCGCGAGGCCGCCATCATGGCGGACCGCGTCGCGGGCTCGCTCCCGGCTCCGGATCTCGCGGTGACGAGCCCCGCGGCGCGCGCCATCGAGACCGCACGCATCTTCGCGGAGCGGCTGAACCTCGCCGGCGATCGCGTGGTCACGCGCGAGCAGCTCTACGGTGGACTCCTGCCCGACGAGTTCCTGCGCATCGTACGCGAGATGGACGACGCCCACGACGCCGTCATGATATTCGGACACGACCCGTCCTTCTCGGAGTTCGCGGCCTACCTGGTCCCCGGATTCACGGCCTTCATTCCCAAGGCCGGTGTGGTGGCGATCGATCTCGATCGCAACTCGTGGAGCGCGGTGGGCGCCGGGGACGGCAAGCTAGTCGCGTTCGAGCGTCCGCCCGCACCCGAGGTCCAGAAGCGCATCGAGGAAGACCTCATCGATCGTCTGGCGATGGAGATTCGGACGGCCGTGTTTGCGTCGCTGCGTTCGCTGGGAGTGCCGGAACACCGCGACGTGGTCAAGGCGGTGGCGCGCGCGAGCGCGCGCCTGGCGCTGGTGGCGCGCCCCTTCGCCGCATCGTCGTCGCCGGAGGCGAAGGAGAGCGCGCGGCGCCCGACCTCGCGCGAGCGCGTCATCACGAAGCGGCGCGCGAAGAAGGTCGCGAAAGGACCCCGCCGTTCGTCCGCCGCGGCCTCGAAGCGTCGCGCCAGGTCGCGCCCATGAAATTCGCCGCGGTGGATATCGGCAGCAACGCGGTGCGCCTCCTGCTCGCGCGCGTGATCGAGGAGTCCGACGAGCCGCTCTTCAAGAAGGAAGTCCTGGTGCGCATGCCGCTGCGTCTGGGCGACGACGCCTTCCGTACGGGGATGATTTCCGAGGAAAAGACGCAGCGCCTCATCGAGACCATGGTGGGCTTCCGTCACCTCATCGCGGCCTACCCGGCGCTCGACTTCGCGGCCTACGGCACCAGCGCCATGCGCGAGGCCAAGAACGTGCGCGACGTCGTGACCCGCGTGCGCAAGGCGTGCGGGATCTCGATCCAGGTGATCGAGGGTGCCCGCGAAGCGGAAGTGATCTACGCCAACCACATCGAGCATCGCCTGGATCCGCGCCGCAACTACCTCTACGTCGACGTCGGGGGCGGTAGTACCGAGGTCACGCTCATCGCGCGCGGCCGCAAGGTGGGGAGTAGCTCGTTTCCGGTGGGCACGGTTCGCATGCTGCAGGGACGCCCGAGCGCACGCGCCCTCGACGGCCTGCGGTCGTGGGTCAAGCGCCACCGCGCCGAGCACGGTTCCATGACCGCGATCGGAAGCGGCGGCAACATCAACACGATATTCAAGCTGGCGCGCGTCAAGAAAGACCGGCCGTTGTCGTACGCGCAAGTGCGCGACATCCGGCGCGTCGTGAAGTCGTACTCGCTGGAAGAGCGCATCGTCACGTTGGGGCTGCGCCCCGATCGCGCCGACGTCATCGTGCCCGCGTCCGACGTCTATCTCTCCGTGATGAAATGGGGCAAGATCGCGAAGATCCTCGTCCCCGAAGTGGGCCTCTCCGACGGCATCGTCCACCTGCTCTACGAAAAGCACCACCGCCGCGCGATTCGGGCGTAGGCGGCGCGCTCGCGCTGCGAACGGATCCCTCCGCTCTCAGGTCCGCGCTCGCACCCGATTTGAATCCAGGGCTCGCTGCGGAAGTTCGCGTCGGGACCGTTCGCCAACGCTCGTTTGGATAGCAGGCCGTGGCACGAAGCTTGCGATCCGGGGGACGGCACCTTTACCGTCGTCGCGCGCCGATTCCGTCCCGAGGCCATGGAACGATCCCAAATCACCGTCGCCGAGCTGTCTTCGCTCCTGCGCATGATCCAGGTGATCCCCGACGCGGACAACGTCGGGCGCATCCACCAGATGTTGCTCGCGTTCTGTACCGCGTGGCGCACCATCGGCGTGCGGCGCGCTTTCCTGCTCCTGGCCGACCAGCGCGGGCGCGTGCTGCGCGGGCACCTCGCGGCCGAGCAAGACACCGACGCGGTCGCCGAAGGCGACTCTGCCACGTTCGAGAGCCTGGCCCGACGCGTCGTGGAGAGCACCCAGCGCATCGACACCGGCGACCTGACCTTGAGAACGCGGACCTTCACCGTGCCCATGGACTGGCTCGCGTGCGGCGCGGTCAAAGCGGTCAACACGGGCGTCCCCGTGCTCGCGGACCGGAGGCTGGGCGAATTCGCGAGCGACCCCTTCTTCGATTACTTCGGTTCGGCGGCCTATGTCGCGATTCCGCTCCGGATACGCGGTGTGGTCAACGCGGTCTTGATCGCCGACAATGCGGACGCGGAGCGCCCGATCGGCGTGGAGGACATCTCGCTCGTTTACAGCATGTCGCAGCAGGCGGCTACGGCGATGGACCGCCTGCACGAAGCGGCCGACAACTCGCGCAAGTTCCGCGTGCTGCGAAAGCTCCAGGACGCGCTCGCCCAGATCGAAGACACGCGCCGATTCGGCGAGGCGCTCTCCGCGATGCTCTCGATGACGGCGCGCGCCGTGGGCGGGACGGGGGCGCTCCTCAAGGATCCGCTGCGCAAGAAGGTCACGCACGTCAAGACCGTCGACGACGTCGACGCCACCGACCGCGACACCGACGTCTCCATCACGGATGCCTTCGACGACATCATGGACCGCGCGGCCGGCACCCAGAAGCCGATACGCGGCGACTCGGGACACCCGCTCTTGAACGACGCGGCCGCGCGCGTCGTGCGTTACTTCCTGGCGCTGCCGCTCCTCGCGGGGGGCGAGTGCCTCGGGGCCATGGCCGTGTACGTCGAAGGGTATGCGGCCGGGCCCGAGTCGGACGAGTTCTCGGCGCGCGGCCGGCTGTTCTTCGAATTGTGCGCGGGCATGATGGCCGAACGACTCGACTCGCTGTACAAGGCCGAACAAGTGCGGCGGACGCAGCGCATGTTCGACGAGGTACAGTCGAACTGGTTTCGCGAGCGCGCGGGAACGCGTTCCCGCCAGCAGGTCGAGGAACACCACGACGCGGTGGTATCGCAATTGCGCGAGGTCTCGCGCGCGCTTGCGGGGAAAGAGTCGCTGGGTGTTCGCGTCGCTTCCGCGCGCGAAAAACTTCAGCACATCCAGTCGGAGGCGGAGACGTTCCAGGCCGAGCAAATGGCGCGGCGCGAGTCGCTCGAGTTGGTCGATCTGTTTGCGCTCCTGCGCACGACCGCCGAGGAATGGGCGGGCCCGGTGCGCGCAGCCGGCGTCGACGTCAAGCTGCGCACACCCGAGCGCGGCCCCGTGCTGCTGATGAACCGCGACAACATCGCATCCGCCCTCACCAGCATCCTGGGCATCCTGGCCGGCCACGTCTCCAAGGGAGACCGCGTATTGATCGAAGGCTCGGCGACGGCGGAAAAAGCGGTGATATTGATCGCAGACACGGCCGGTACGGTGGACGGCTCTCTGCTATCGCGCTTGTTCATGCCCTTCGCGGCGGCACCCGGCGATAGCGACCCGCGAGCCGCCATGTCCGTGGCCGGCGACATCATTCAGCGCCACGCGGGAGAGATCGCGGTGCGTTCGTCCTCGTCGTGGAAGACGATCCTCGCCATCTCGTTTCCCGCCGCCGCCAACAGCGACCGCCGCGCGCGCCGCGACCGGCGCAACCGTCCGGGCGACCGGCGCAAAGACTCGTAGCCGGCGCGCCGGAGCGCACCGAATCCGTCCAAGGTGGGCAGTTCCAGTCCGGTGCGTACCCACAACGCGGCTGTGACATCGCTGTCAGTCGTACGCGTAACCCAGTGCCAGGATGAACGGTACACGTTCTCCGCAGTCACGCCACGGGGCCGTGGCATATCGCTTGCGCTTGAGGGCAGCGGGACCACCCCTTTTGCAGACGAGGGGCGGTCGTAGCTTATCCACCGAACCCGTTATGGACGAACGGACGCTCTATTCCCAGATCTTCGACGCCGTGCGCGACCCGCTCATGGTCGTCGATGCCGCCGGCGATGTGCACGCCGCCAACGCCTCGGCCATCCGATTTCTCGACGTCGCACAGGACGCGGGATTGTTCGAGCCGGGCCAGGCCGGCGAGCGCAGCGCCGGCTCTCCGCTTACCGCGAGCGTGCTCGACCTGGTACGCCGCCGCCTGACCGTGCGCGCGCACCCGCTGTACGCCAACGACGGACGCGACCTCGACATCGTGGTCGATGTCGAACCGCTCCCGGGATCCGCGGCCTTGCTGCATTTCCGGTCGCCCACCGAGCGCCTCGCGCGCGAACTATGGTCGGACGACGCGGTGGCCGCGGTCGCGCACGAGATCAAGAACCCGCTTGCGGCCATGCGCAGCGCGCTCGACGTCGTGCTCAAGGACCCGTCGGCGCCGCTCCTGGACCCGCACCGCCGCATGCTGGGCGCATTCGACCGCAGCGCGCGACGCCTCGCTCGTTTCGTCGACGGAGTGCTCAACGTCTCGCGGCTGCACGCAGGTGCGGCTCCCGCGCCGCGCGCGCAGGTGGCCGCTCGTGAGCTGGTGGAAGGTGTCGTCGAAGAGTATCGCGCGCTGCATCCGCACAAGTGCCCGCGCCTCGAGTGCGAGGTCGCGGAAGCCGGCGCGAGCGCATTCGTCGACCGCGACGGTGCGGAGATCGTGCTCTTGAACCTGTTGGGGAACGCGGCGCGCTTCTCGCCCAACGACGCGGTCGTCACCGTGCGCGCATCGCGCGCCGGCGTCGAATCGATGGAAGACGACATGCGCCTGGTACCGTGGGACGTCGTCGGCAAGCCGCGTCTGGCGCGCATCGACGTCGAAGACTGCGGGCTGGGCATGACGCCGGACGTGCTCGCGCACCTGTTCGATCGCTATCACGCGAGCGCCGACGGCGACCTCGCGGTCGCGACCGCGCGCGATTCCGGCACACACCTGGGACTCCACATCTCGCGCGCCATCGCCGAGGCGCACGACGGGTGGCTGAAGATCGAGAGTCGCCTGGGCGAGGGAACCACCGCGAGCGTGTTCGTCCCCGAAGACGAAGCCACCGCGCGCCTGCTGTCGCGCTTGCGCATCGCCGCCGACTCCGCGCGCCGCTGGCGGCGCGCGGGTCGCGAACTGGCCGTGGTTGCGCTGGCCAAGGCGTCCCCCGAGAGCTGGGAGGACCTGGCGGAGCGCTGGTCCCAAGCCCCGCGCGTCGACCCGCTCGCGTCGACGTGCGCGTCCCGCAAGGCGCTCTTGTGGCCGCTCGACGACGACCTCGGTGTCGCCATCGTGCCGTTCGCGGGCCGCGACGACGAGCCGTCGGGCGCGCTGGGCGAGCCGGTGATTCGCGCCGACGAATGCGCGTGGGGCATGAGCGGATTCGTCGCGGGTTGGTGCCGCGTCGAGGACGCGACCTCCTTCGCGCAAGCGTTTCATCGGGCGGCGACCCGCATGGGCCGCGCATGCGCGCAAATCGCCCGCGGCGGCGCCGCCGAGGAAGCCGCGGTAACCGCGAACGAGCAGCCGTTCGACGACGTCTGGGAGCCGGTCGGGATACTGCCGGCGATCGAGACCACGTTGCACGTGGAGAACGAGGAGTAGAGATGGATAGCTTGCGCATTTTGCTCGTCGACGACGAGCAGGACATCGTGGACACGGTCGAGTACGGCCTGGAGATGAGGGGCTTCGTGGTCGACGTCGCGTACGACGGTGCTACCGCGTTGACCAAGGCCCGCTCCGGTCACTACGCCGTGATGGTCCTGGACGTGATGCTGCCCGCCAAGAACGGCTACGAGATCTCGCGCATCCTCAAGGACGAGATGGCGCGCGGCGAGTTGGCACCGTTCAAGGTGCTGTTGATCACGGCGCGCAAGCTCGACAACGCGATGCGCGAGGAATTCGTATCGACGTGGTCGAAGGCGGACGCGTGTCTCTACAAGCCGTTCGACCTCGAAGGATTGATCGACAAGATCACGGGCCTCTTGGACCCGGTAGCGAGCTAAGTCGCGGGGCCGCGGGGTGGCTTCCCGGCGCCAAGCCGGCCAGGCGACCCCGCCGTCCCCGCCGCGATCGTTGCGACGCGCCGGAGTTTCCACCCGACGGCGCGAAACGGGCCGCGGGAGTCTACGGACTCCCGCGGTTTCTCTTTGCTTGCGCGCGCGTTCTCGATTGGACTTGACAGCGCGCGCACGTAGCTGAAATAACGAGCAGGTCGGGAGCCGCACCCGAGCCCGCTCGTCCGATGAAGAAGATCCAACTGCCCAAGTCGCTCAACAACCCGCTCACCGTCTTGGGTGCGGGAGTCGCGCTCATCGCGGGCGTCACGCTCGCCTTTCTTCCTGGTCCTCATCGCCACCGTCGGCGAATCGAATCCTTCGCGGCCATCGGCCAGGCGATCCTGACCGGCGCGATCAGTCACACGCTGCCCGACATCAAGCGAATCGCGGTCGAAGCGATGCAGAGGCCGTACGACACCGAGCCGGAGGCCCTGCAGGCCATCGCAGCCGCCATTCCCGCCTTCTATCGGGAGAACTACCCCGACCTGGCGACCGAGCGGCGCGCGGACATCGAGAAGGCGGTGCTGGCGACCCAGGAGCAGTTCGCGCAGAACATCTTCCCCGAGATGCGGGTGCGCTGGGAGGGATACCCCGACAATATCGGCCACGTGATTTTTCCGGGGTGCATGCGCTGCCACGACGGCAAGAAAGTGAGCGAAGAGGGACTGACCATCACGCGCGAGTGCACCGCGTGCCACGTCATTCTCCGGCGGGGCGCGGGGGAGAACATGCAGATGGCGGTGACAGAAGAAGGGCTTCCGCAGTTGGGGTGTGCACAACCCGAACTACATGCGCGATTTGTTACAGTCGTCGATCGACTTCCTGAACACCCCGGTTCCCGCGCCGGTCGGGACGGTGGCCGCACGCAAGCAAGAGGGCGGCTGGGGATCGAAGTAGCTCGGCCTGGTAGAGGAAGCGACTTTTCGTGGGTCCCGGCGAGGGGGGCATTCGGCGCCCCTCGTTTTTTTTTCTTGCGCGTGCTCTGGGAGTTCCCCGTTGACGGAGCGGGAGCCTTGCCCTAGGATGTGATTCCCCAGCGGTTTACATTCCGGTGCGAAGGTAGCTCAGCAGGTAGAGCAAGGGACTGAAAATCCCTGTGTCGGCGGTTCGATTCCGTCCCTTCGCACCATTCTCTTTTCTTCCCAGGCAGAGATTTACTTGAGCAGAACCATGCGGCGCGAGGCGACGAAGTCGCCCGCGCGCATCGAGCAGAAGTAAACGCCGGAGGCGGCCTGCGCGCCGGAGTCGGCGCGGCCGTCCCAGGTCGCGAGGTAGGATCCGGGGACGCGATCGGCGTCGACCAGCTCGCGCACCAGGGTACCGCGCACGTCGTAGATCGCGATGCGGATGCGCACGTGCTCGCCCGGCCAGCCGCCCACGTCGTAGCGCAGGTGCGTGGCGGGGTTGAATGGGTTGGGGTAGTTCGGGTGCATGCGATGGGGCGCGACAGGAGTCGCCACGCCGGTGACCGCTCCCATGGTGGCGCCGGTGAAGTCGTCGACGAAGTCCGAGAGCGAGAGGCCCCCGACCGTCGCCGGGGATCCCACGAAGTCGAAGAAGACCCGGCACACATCCGCGGTTCCCGGCGGCGCGCTCATGGTAGGGTCGAAGCCGCCCAGCATGATCTGTCCACTCGCGACCACGCGGCCGTCGATGCTTTGCCATCCGGTCGTGAGGTAGCCCGGCTCCACGCGGTTGAACACGAGCTCCGAGGTCGGAAACGACAACCGCGCGCCGAAGGCGTCCAGGTCCGCGGCGTCCTCGACCGCGACGAGCACCTGCAGTCGCGGAGTACCGCCGTCGTCGACGACGTGCTGGACCAGCGCCAGCTCGTAAGGCGGTGAAGGGGCCGGGTCCGGGGACGCGAAGCAGGGCGCGGGGGACAGGCTCGCCGCGGAGCGAATCTCGATCGCGCGCGCATCGGCCGGGGTCACCGCGCCGTTGCAGTCGACGTCGGCGGACGCGAGCTCGCACGTCGAACTCGGCGAGTCGCACCCCGGCAACACGGTCTGGTCGGAGAGGAACATGTCGAACGCGCACGCCACGTCGGACGCGTCCAGCAGCCCGCTCGCGTCGACGTCGCCGATACCTTGCGCGCACACGGACGCGACCAATCGGTTCGACGGAATGATCTGTTTGGGCTGGCTCGTCGACGACCACGAAAGCCGCGCCACCGCTTCGCCCGTCGCCTCGAAGAACTCCATGCGAATCGACGCCAGAGTTCCCGCGTCCAGCGCGATGGACCCGCTGCGCTCGATGGCGGCCTGGGGGATCCAGAAGTCGATGATGAGCTGGTCGTTCACCCACACGCGCACGCCGTCGTCGGTGAGGGTGTAAAACGTGTAGGTCTCCGTGAACTCGGGATCGACGAATCCGGTCCAGCGAATCGAAAAGTCGCTGGCGCCCATCGAGGGGTCGGGCGACCCCACGACCCAGTCGAAGTCGACGGTCGCGTCGACGCGCCGCAAGAGCGTACCGGTGAAGTCGACGTTGTCGTAGTACTCGCCGAGCAGTCCCGCGCCGCCGGGTGCGACCACCACTTGGAACGTGGTGGGAACGGTGGCGGCGCCCGCGACGTCGTCGACGAAGTTGGACAGCGAAACCGCGCCGCTCGTGAGCATATTGGTCTCCACCAGGAACGCCACGCGCACCATTACGCCGCTCGCGGTCGTCGGCGCGGTGTGGAAACCGCCGATCTGAACCACGCCGGGCGAGGTCTCGGCACCGGACACGGCGATCCACCCGTCCGTGAGCGTTCCCGTCACCGACACGGACTGATAGCCCAGCAGGGCGGCCGGGTACGCGAGTTGGAAGCCGAACGCGTCGATGGGAGTCGCGCCCGGATTGGTCAGCACGATGTCGACGTGCACGGTTTGATTGACGG
>JAKEHA010000278.1 GCA_022615275.1 Candidatus Latescibacterota bacterium | reverse complement strand
GAAGCGCACCGCGAGTTCCTGGTACTCCTCCTCGAGGTCGCCGCCCTGGATCTGGAACGCGATGAACGAGGCCCAGATCACGCCCTCGACCGCGAAGAACGTCGTGGCGCGGTTGCGATTGCCGAGCTTCCAGTCCCCCAAGCCCGGGAGCAGGAGCGAATACAACACCGCCTTGCTCTGCGAGAGCGCTTCGCCCGTCGTTGCGTCGCCGTCTTGATAGTGCCACGTTGGGGACGGCTCCACGCCCATCGTGACCGGGGCGCCGGCCGCGTCGCGGAGCGAGAAGCTATCCGCGAGCGCGGCGGTCGCAACCGTCGCGCACGCGCATGCGAGCACCAGCGTCCGCATCATCTGAACCGGACCTCCAGCGCCAACTCCCCGCCGTCGAAGCCGCGCGGCCGCGCCCGCACCGCCACCGGCAGCTCGAACCCGCCGCTCGCCTGCTCGCCCTTCTCGCGGCGGTTGCGCACGATGATGGCCGTCTCCGCGATCGAGAACACGCGCGCGGCGAGACTCACCCACACGAACTTGTTGGCGTCGTCGAGGTCGTCGTTGCTCTGGTTGCGCATCTCGACGTATTCCTCGCGCAGCTCCGACACCGGGACGGGAGGCGTGAGGGTGGGGTCGTAGTCGCTCCAGCCCGAGACGAACCAGTCGTACTTGCCGATATTCTCGTAGTAGTGCTGCTTGTCCTCTTCCTTGGAAACCCACGGCACGTAGCCCGTCCACCATTCGCCGCCGCTCCCCGAGACCGCCTGCCCTTCCTGCTCGAGCTGCTCCTGGGTCCACCCCGTTTGCGGATACACCAGGGGGTGGTCGTCGATGAACTTGCGCTGGGTCCAATAAAGGTCGGCGAAAGCTTCGTACTCGTCGCGGCCTTGCATCCCGTCTTCGTGCTTGACGAAGTAGCCGGTCCAGGCGGCGATTTCGATGGCCATGAGCGCGATGCCGCGGCCCTTGTAGCCCATCGTGAACTCGCCCACGCCCGGCATCAACGTGGAATACAACACCGGCCAGTAGCTCTGCTTTTCGCTGGCCGGCGTGACCGCGGGGTCGCCTTGGAAATAGTGAGCGGGTTCGTCGGAAGCGATTCCCGCGACGCGCGCCGCGCCCTCGCGGCTCGCGTACACGGACACTCCCGCCGGAAATGCG
Source organism: Candidatus Latescibacterota bacterium (assembly GCA_022615275.1). Lineage (GTDB taxonomy): Bacteria > Krumholzibacteriota > Krumholzibacteriia > WVZY01 > JAKEHA01 > JAKEHA01. The sequence continues at coordinate 12,583 of JAKEHA010000278.1, read as the reverse complement.
TCGGCCGGCCGGGCCGCGCGCGCGGACTCCGCGCACGCGCCCGCGCACAGCGCGAGCACGAGAACCATCGAAGTCGAACGCATGCTTATCGGAATCCTCCGGTGACACATCGCGCGCGCGTCCGCGCGGGCGAGGTGCCCGTTCGCAGGGGACGCAGGGGGGTCGACTTACCTAGAACGAAAAGTACAGCGACCAGCGATGCACCCGCTCCAGCGTCTCGGCTTGCGGGACGTTCGCGTAGTCGAGCGACAGCTTGTCCTTATAGATGAAGCCGAGTCCGTACGTGGGCGCGTTGAAATCGCCGTCGTCGTCGTACACGTAGCCAAACCGGCCGGCGAGCAGGTTCACGTAGCGATACTCCGTACCCACGTGCCAGATCTCGCTGCGGCGTTCGTCGACTTCGTCGTCGATCAGCCAAACCAAGCTCTGCTCGACGTCGAAGGTGAGCAGCAGGTTGCTGATGTCGTCGCTGACCGCGGTCCACGCCGTACCCAGGCGGGCCGTGATCGGGAGCGGGTCGCTCTGCTCGCGGTCGATGAACGCGATGTTCGGGCCCATGTTGGTCACGGCGAAGCCGATGTTGAGACGCTGCTTGGGCATCTTCCAGAGGGTCCCGACGTCGACCGCGAAGCTGGTCCCGGAGCCCTCGGCGTTGTCTTGCGTGAATTCGTCGGGCGCGTAGTCGACGCGAATGAACTTCATGGAGATTCCGGCGCCGACGTTGTCCGACAGGTTCATCGCGAACGACGCGTTGAGCGTCCCTTCCCAGCTGGTGAAGGTGCCGAGTGGGGTGCCGGAGGGGTCGGTGGCCACACTCTCCCCGTACGTGAGATAGATCAAGCTGATGGCCCAGGTGCCGATGTCGCCGGCGGGCTGGGAGTAGCCCAGGAATTCGTAGTACACGTCGGAGGCCAGGTCGGGGACCAGTTGGCTGTGCATGAAGGCCAGGTTCCGTTGGTGATTGAACGCGAGCCCGCCCACGTTCCACCACTGGGCGGTGGCGTCGTCGGACACCGCGACGAAGGCCTCGCCCATCCCGTTGGGACGGGCGCCGGGGGGGATGGTAAGCGACGGGACGCCTGCTTCACCCACAGCAAATGCACTCTCGTGGGCCGCCAACGCCGCCACCAGCAACGCGCCACCCAGTAACCGTCTACGCATCATGAAATCCTCCTAAAGGGCTAAGAATATTAACGCTATCAGGGGTTCCGGGTCAAGGCGCACAGCTACCGTATCTTGGACATCTTGCCGCGCAGGACCACCGGGGCGCGCTCCAGCCCGACGAAGTCGACCGTCGCGACATAGAGGTAGGTGCCGTTGGCGAGGTCGCCGCCGCCGGCGTCACGGCCGTCCCATTCGATCCAGGCCTCCCCGCCGTCGCGGACGTCGTCGATGGTCCGAACCCGCTTGCCTGACACGGTATAGATCTCGAGCTGGATCGAGGCCCGGTTCGAGATCCGGAACAGCAATTGGGTCGAGGTCGCGAACGGGTTCGGATAGTTCAAAACCGCCTCGGCGTAGTAGTCCTGGACGTCCGTCACGTCGAAGGTCAGCGTGTCGAGGGTGGTCGACCCGAAGCTGTCGCTCACCTTGTACACCAGCCGGTGCGATCCCGGGGCGAGATCGGGGAGCGGGAACAGAAGCGCCCCCGAGGTGTCGATCCCGCCGTGGTCGAAGGTGAAGAACTCGTTGACGTCGATCGGGAGCGGAAGCTTGTCGATCAAGATCGCTTGCTTGCCCTCGTTGGTGGTCGCGAGAATGTTGATGCCGTCCTGATCGCGCACCAGCGCGCGCACGGTATCGCCCGGCTTGACCATCGTGAGACCGCTCTTGAAGCCCAGGTTGACGCGCGGCGCGCCGTCGATCGGCTCGAGCGCCAGCGTGTCGGCGAGAGACGGCGACACCACGACCAGTACGCTGTCGATGGTGGCCCCGGCGTCGTCGCCGCCCTGGTGCGCGTACGCGCTCGCGGCCGCCAGCGTCCCCGTGGCCGCGTAGCGCGGAACCCGGAAGCTCACCTCGAACTCGCCGTTGGTCACGTCGGCGGTGCCGTCGTACATGACGCCGCCCGGGATGTGATAATTCATGAAGCGAGGCGACGTGCAGCGCGTCTCGTAGACGCGCCGCGCGTCCGGCTCGCGGACTTGCACCTCGACTGTTCCCGTGAAGGTCGGATCGGGGGCGCCGTCTTGGTAGACGACACCGCGCAGCGACGAACGCGTGCCGGCCGCCAGGGTGTCGCTGCCGGCGGTCAGGAAGCGAATCTCGCGCCGTGGAATGCGCAGGGTCGCGGCCGGATCCCCCAGCAGGTTGTACTTCCACGAATTTTCGGACGAGTTCGGGCTCAAGAACTGCCGCGCCTGCGACTCCGCCTTGGCCTGCATCAGTCCTACTCCGAGCGGGAGGACACCCTGGTCCAGGTGCCGGGGCAGCAAGATGTCGTACACGGACTGGTTGAGAACACCGTTGGGCCCGGGATACGACTCGCGCGACGCGGTCAGGGCCGCGATGATACCACCCGCCTCGTGCAGCATGAGGTCCTCGGACAGGCTCTTGCCGGCCGGGTTCGCGAAATCGCCGATGGTGCAGCTGAACGCCATCATCATCGGCAGCTTGAGCCCGTTGGAGAGCTGGCTCACGTCCGTCCCCAGGAACACCTGCTCGTCGGCCATCTGCTGCGAGCTTCCGTGACCGATGAAGTTGATCAAGAGCGCGCCCTCGTTCCACTCGTCGAGGAAGTCGAAGCGCGACGTCGGTTTCACACCCGCGATCTCGGGGTACTCGGTCAGGTAGATCTTCGTGACGTTCATGAAGTCGGGCCCGTGGGTGAAGGTGAGCAGCTCCGACTGGACGGTCCACGACGTCTCGCACACGCCCTCGAACGACGAGATTTCGTCGTCGGCCACGAAAATGACCTCCTGGCGCCAGTCCTCGAGGGGCGAGGCGGTTTCGTAGTCGATCACGCGCTCGACCAGAAATTCGGCCTCCGCCGCCGTGGTTCCCGGCAGCCGCCCGATCGCGACGTCGAGCACGTCTGCCCCCGGCACCTGGTCTTCCGGGTCCATGTGCCCGAACCACTCGTCGGTAACGAAGGTGAAGGGCGCCAGCCGCGTAAAGTACAAGTTCGACGGCACGTAGTCGGGCTGCGCGCTGACGTTGTTGCGGAAATCGGTACTGGCGTCGCCGAGGAGGCACACGTACGCGAGCTTGGGGTTGCCGTTGGCGTCGGGGTAATTGTCGTACAAGAACTTGATGTAGTTGCGCAGCGCCATGGGGTCGGGCATCCCCTGCGAGAAGTTGTCGAAGATGTGATCCGTGGTCACGATATCGACCACGGGGTTGTTCACCAGCGGGACGCGCCCGGCCGCGCGGTAGCTGCGCAAGCGGTCCGCGGCGGCGCGCAGATCGCGGTGGGTGACGATCAGGAGGTGGGGCGCGCTGGTCGCCGCGCGCAGGTCGATGGGCGTGAAGCGCGCGATGCCCGGCTCGAGCATGCCGCCCGTCGTCGCCACCCAGAAGTGGCGCCCTATGCCCGCGTGCGCGGACGAGAAGCGCACGCGCCGTCCGCCCGTGACCGCCGTCTCCTCGAACCCGGTCACGCGCACCGGATTCCAGGCGTCGGTCACGTCGAAGACGTGGATCGCGTCCGTCCCGCCGAAACCGTCGGCGCGAAAATTGACGGCGCCGGTGGTGTCGGGAGACGAAAAGCCCGCGGCGTTGCCGACCGCGCGGATGCGCCGCTGGTACCACACCGAGAACCACGCGAACAACATGCGGTCCTCGGGGTTCAGGTTGCCCGGCATCTGCAGGCGAAATTCGTTGCTCCCCTCCACGAGGTAGGAGCCGTCGATGCGAACGGGCCGCCCGGATTCGTAGAAATTGTCCCCCGAGTTGCCGTCCCAGATCTTGTCGCCGATCAGTACTTCCAGCCCATTTCGATAGTTGAAGTAAACGGCACGGTGACCGAAGTTGCTGCCGGTGGGCGCGGTGGGTACCACGTACTTGGCCAGCGCCACGGTGCGAAACGTCTGCGGCCGCGACTCCACCAGGTTGCGCACGTCGATGGTCGACAACCGCGTGCGCGACGTGCTCGGCGGAAACAGGTCCAACCACAGCCACCCGTCGCCGCGATAGTCGTAGTCGACCACCAGGTCACGCTCGCGATACTCGCGATGCCGGTAGGTGGTCACGTCCGGGTCGGCGGTGGGCGCGGAGGGGAGATCGCCGATGCGCGCGGGCGTCCCGCCCAAGGAACCCCCCCACGTCAGGAAGTACACCGTCGACTTGGCGTGCGTGTGCTCGTGGTAGAGCGTGTCGGCCGCGGTGGGATCGTAGACGTCCGCCCAGTCCTGGGTGGCGACGCCGTAGAAATAGATGCGGTCGCCGGGATCGAAGGTCCCGTCGCCCCCGGCTTCGACGCGAATGGGGATCTCGCGCATGGACTGCCCCGGGCGCCACGACCCCGTCGGGTCGCTGTACGCACGGGCCTGATTGAGCCCGCCGCTCGTGAACACGCGCAGCGTGGCGGGATCGATGGTCGCGAGTGTGACGCCCTCCGCGGCCAGGTCCCCGCCGCTGACCGCGTGCATGCCGCGCGTGGCCACCGTGAGCTTGAGCCAGATGGGCGCGCGTGAGAACCACGGGTCGTTGAGTGCGGTCCGCGGCGCGATGGGAAACACGTTGCGGTTGACCACCATGCTCTTGACGAGCGGGTCGGCGCGGGCCGCGTCGTTGAACTCGGCGGCGGGCGTGTAATCGATGGTGACGTTCGAGATCGGCGTGCCGACGGGAATGTTTACCCTCACCCGGATCATGCGCGTGCCGCGCATGGGAAACGGCGGCGACACCGTCACCGAGTCGATCGCGATACCGGCCTCGGCGCGGAGGCCGGGCGCGGCCGCGGGGCCGACGCGATAGCGAGCGCTGTACGTGCCGGTCGGGGAAATCGCGCAGAAGAAGGTAACGGGCTGTGAGCCGATGGTGTCGTCGTTGTCGGCCAACTCGACGACGACGCGCCCGTTGGTGTCGGAAACGGTGCGCCGGTCGACGCCGGCCGTGGCCCGGCCCGACGTGAGCGCAAGCGCGAAAAAGAGCGCGACGATTCTAGCTGAACGCATGCTGCCGGAACGATCGGGGCGGACGTCGCGAATCGCGTGCCGCCGGTTGCTCAAGGGCTCCTCTACGCGTCCAGGGGTTCCGCCCGCTCGATGAGCATGATCGGTATCCCGTGCTCGTTGACCGGATAACGAATCCGGCACTTCACGCACACGAGGTACCGTCCCCGCTCGTCCAACACGACCTTCTCCTTGCACTTCGGGCACGCCAGAATCTCCAGGAGCTCGGGTCGGACCATAGGGGACACCTCGACGGAACTAGGGGCGGGATAACTTCAATCTGAGAAAGATGTTACTCCGCGCGCGCGGCGACGGTCAAGGCGATTCTTGCTCGAAGTAGCCCATGTTGAGGAATTTCTTGAGCCTGCGCTCGCGCAGCACCGTGGGCGAAACGTGGGACAAATAATTGACTTCCTCGTACAGGACTTGCCCGAGCGTGTCCGCCATCGCGGCCGGGTCGCGGTGGGCCCCGCCCGGCGGTTCCGGCACCACGCGGTCGATCACCCCGAAGGAAAGCAGGTGCTTGGCGGTCAGCTTGAGCGCGTCGGCCGCCTCTTTCACCTTGGTCTGGTCCTTCCACAGAATCGCCGCGCATCCTTCCGGTGAAATGACGGAGTAGATCGCGTGCTGCAGCATGATGATGCGGTCCGCGACCCCGAGTGCGAGCGCTCCCCCGCTGCCGCCTTCGCCGATCACGACCGACACCACGGGAACGCGGAGCCCCGCCATGAGCTTCAAGTTCTCCGCGATCGCGAGCGCCTGCCCGCGTTCCTCGGCGCCGAGCCCCGGATACGCGCCCGGCGTGTCGATCAACGTGACGATGGGAAGGTGGAACTTCTCCGCGAGGCGCATGAGCCGGTTGGCCTTGCGGTAGCCCTCCGGTTGCGGCATGCCGAAGTTACGGCGGATGTTCTCGCGCGTGTCGCGCCCCTTCTGATGTCCGATCATCATCACGCGCCGGTCGTTGAGGGTCATGAACCCGCCCACGATGGCGGCGTCGTCGGCGAAGGTGCGGTCGCCGTGCAGCTCGACGAACTCCGTGTTGAGCGCGGAGACGTAGTCGAGCGCGTAGGGACGCAGCGGGTGGCGCGCCAGCTGCACCTGCTGCCACGCGGTGAGCTTGGCGAAAATCTCGTTGCGCAGGCGGTCGGCCTTCTCCGACAACCGCCCGACTTCCTCGTCGACGGAGACGTTTTGAACGACGGCGAGCTGCTTGAGCTCGGTGATCTTGTCTTCCAACTCCACCAGAGGCTGCTCGAAATCGAGGACGTGACGCTTGGGGGCTCGCTGCACCATCTTCGCATCGCCTTCCTTGCCGCGCGCGTGTCGCATCAGAATACGTCCGCGAACACGAGCTGCAGCTCGCGACCCGATTCGCCGCCGGGGGCCAGGTTCTCGGTCAGGTCGCTGAATACTAGCATTAGAGTGACGGTTTGACCAAGCAGGACCCGCACCCCGGCGTCGACGTACACCCCGCCCTCGCCGTAGATTCCATCCTCCGCGTTGTCGTTGCGCGCGGCGTCGAAGTCGACCAGGAACGACACGCGCCGCGCGATGAACCAGTCCGCGCCGGCGAAGAAGTCGGGCGATCGGTCGTCGTCGCGCGTTTCGAGCGAATAGTTGGTACCCGCGGTGAGCGACAGGTCGCCCGCGAAGGAACGCCAGTTCTTGCTCACGACCATGTAGAACCCCACCGATTTGCGTTCGTAGCGCTTCAAGTCGCCGTTGTACGGGCCCCACCCTTGCGAGTCGAAGCCGGCCGACAGCGCGGGCCAACGCGACTCCGCGGCGAGCCGCACGCGCACGTCGAAGCCCACGTGGTCGTAGAAGACGGGGTCGCCACGATCGATGAGATTGAAGGCGCCGTAGAAGACGCCGACGTGCGCGACGTCCTTGAAGCCCACGCGCCCGCCGAAGAGCGCGCAGCTCTCGGGTGTGGCGCGTCCCATGGCACGGTACTCGCGGTGCGCAACGATGCCCGCGGTGGGATAGCGCGCGTTGTCGACGGACTGATCGAGTCCGGCGCGCGCGGCGCTCGCGCACGCCGCCAACAGTACCAGAGAGAGTGACGCCGCGCGCACGCGCGTCACGCTCCCATTCCCGCGGCGACCAGGCGCACGTTGCTCGCACCCACCGACGCCGCCAGCCCCGACAATAGAGCGGGGTCCACGCGTACGCCCTGGCTGCGGGCGCGAATCACGTACGCGCGCCGGCCGCCTTCGCGCACGTGGAAGAACACGCGGGCGTCGCCGGCGTGGCCCGAGAGCGTCCTCTTGAGGTCGTCTACGCGTTCCTCGCCCATCAGATCGAGGTCGATGGTAACGTGCACCTCGCGCCAGGTGGGACCCGCGTCCTCGCCGATCGGCAGCACCGAGTTGACCAGCACCTTGCCGTCGCCGCCGTTGCGCCGCGAGACGCGTCCGTCGACCAGGATCACGTTGTTCTCCGCCACGAAGCGCCGCGACTTCTCGAGCACGTCGCTGAACATGACCACCTCGGCCTGGCCTTCCGGGTCCTCGATGGTGACGAAGGCCATCGGACGCTGGTTGCGGTCGGTCGTCATCTTGACCGCGGTCACGAGCCCGCCGATCAACGCGCGCTCACCGCCCGGCATCTCCTTGAGATCTTTCGACGACGTGGTGCGTATCATGGTGATCAAGTCGCGATAGCGGTCGAGCGGGTGCCCGGTGAGAAAGAAACCGAGCGCCTCTTTCTCCTTTTGCAGCTGATCCTGCGCGCTCCACGGCTCGACCGCGGGCAGCGGCGCCTCCTCGGGTTCCACCGCGCCCCCGAACAGGCCGAACTGCCCGCGCTCGGCGTCGCGAAAGGAACGCGCCGCGCGCTCCATGACGGTCTCGAGCGCGGCCGTCTTCTGCGCGCGGTCGCCGGGCAGTGTGTCCATCGCACCCGCCGCGATCAGGCTCTCGTACACCCGCTTGGTGATCACGCGAGAGTTCAAGCGGCTACACACGTTTTCCAACGAGCGGAAGGCCCCGCCCTCGTTGCGCTCGGCGACCAGCGTCTCGACCGCGGACAGGCCCACGTTCTTCACCGCTCCCAGCCCGTAGAAAATGCACCCGTCGCGCGCGCGAAAATCCGGATCGCAGGTGTTGATATTGGGCGGAACCACCTCGATGCCCATGTCGCGGCAGTCGTCGAGCAGTACCGTGATGCGGTCAGTGTCGTCGATTTCGCTCGACATGGTGGCGGCCATGAACTCCGCCGGGTAGTGCGCCTTCAAGTACGCGGTGCGAATCGAGAGCACGGCGTAGGCGGCCGAGTGCGACTTGTTGAAACCATACTCGGCGAACTTCTCCATCTGCGTGAAGATCTTCTCCGCGATCGCCTTGTGGACGCCGCGCGCGCGCGCGCCTTCGACGAAGCGCTTGCGCTGCTCCGCCATCACGTCCTTCTGTTTCTTCCCCATCGCCTTGCGCAAAAGGTCGGCTTCGCCCAGGGAAAAGCCGGCCAAATCGCTCGCGATGCGCATCACCTGCTCCTGGTACAGAATGACGCCGTAGGTGTCGGCCAGGATCGGCTTCAGGATCTCGAGCTCGTAGACGATCTCCTTGCGCCCGTGTTTGCAGTCGACGAAGGTCGTCACCATGCCGCTGCCCAAAGGACCCGGGCGATAGAGCGCGTTGACCGCCACCACGTCGTGGAACGCGGTCGGCTTCAAGTTCTTCAGGAGTTCGCGCATCCCTTCGCTTTCGAGCTGGAACACGCCCACCGTCCGCCCCGCACGCAGGAGGTCGTAGGCCTTCTCGTCCTCCATGGGAATGTCTTCCACGGTCAGCGCGCGCCCGTGGTTCTCCCCCACCATGCGCAGCGTCTTGTCGATTACCGTGAGCGTGCGCAGTCCCAGCACGTCGATCTTCAACAGACCGATCGCGTCGATACTCTTCATGTCGTACTGGGTCGTGATTTCGTCCCGGTTCGATTTGTAGAGCGGCACGTGATTGACGAGCGGGGTGGGCGTGATGATCATGCCGGCCGCGTGGGTGGAAGCGTGGCGCGAAAGACCTTCCAGCGTGAGCGAGAGCTTCATCAGGCGCCGGTAGGCGGGGCTGTTGTCGACGAGCGTCTTCAAGTCGCCGATGTTCTCGATCGATTCCTTGAGCGAGGTCCCCGGCGTGCCCGGGATCAGCTTGGCCATGCGGTCCACCTCGTCGTAGGGAATCTTGAGCACGCGCCCCACGTCGCGCACCACCGCCTTGGCCGCCATGGTTCCGAAGGTAATGATCTGACACACGTTGTCCTGGCCGTAGCGCTCGATCACGTAGCGAATCACTTCGTCGCGGCGCTCGAAGCAGAAGTCGATGTCGATGTCGGGCATGCTCACGCGCTCCGGGTTGAGCATGCGCTCGAACAGGAGCCCGTGCGCGAGCGGGTCGACGTCGGTGATTCCCACCGCGTAGGTGACCAGGCTGCCGGCCGCGCTTCCGCGTCCGGGCCCGACCGGAATCCCCTTCGAGCGGGCGTGGTCGACGATGTCGCGCACGATGAGGAAATAGCCGGCGAAGCCCATCTTCGCGATCACGGACAATTCGAAGTCGACGCGCTCTCGCATGGCGTCGGTGGTGTCGCGGTAGCGGCGTGCGATGCCCTGGTAGGCGAGGTGCCGCAAGTAGTCGTCGTTGGACGCGAAGCCTTCGGGGAGCGGAAAGCGCGGGAGGTGCAGCGCACCTTCGCGCAGCTCTACGTCACAGCGCTCCGCGATCGCCACCGTGTTGGCGAGTGCTTCGGCGTCGTCCGGGAACAGCGCCCGCATCTCCTCGGGCGTCTTGAAGTAGAGCTCGTTGGTCGTGAAGCGGAAGCGGCGCGGGTCGTCGATATCGCTCCCGGTTTGCAAACACAGGAGCACCTCGTGCGCCTCGGCGTCGTCCTTGTGCAAGTAGTGGACGTCGTTAGACACCGTCAGCGGGAGCCCGGTCTCCTTCGCCAGGCGGCGGTAGATTTCGTTCAGTTGCTTCTGCGGTTCGAGGCCGTGGTCCTGCATCTCGACGTAGAAGTTCCCCTCGCCAAAGGTGTCGCGGTAACGGAGTGCGGTCTCGCACGCCTGCTCGAAGCCCTCGTGCAGCGCCGCCTGCGCGACCGTTCCGCGCAGGCACGCCGTGGTCCCGATCAATCCTCCGGCGTGGGACGACAGCACGTCGAAGTCGATGCGCGGCTTGTAGTAGAACCCCTCGAGGTACGCGATCGACGAGAGCTTGATGAGGTTGTGATAGCCCTCGAGATTGCGCGCGAGGAGAATCAGGTGGTCGGTGTGCGACGGCTCGCCCTTCTTGCGCCCGCGGTCGTGGCGGCTCCCGCGCGTGATGTATGCCTCCATGCCCAGGATCGGTTTGGCGCCGTGCTTCTTGGCCGCCCTGTAGAAATGAATCAGTCCGAAGAGGCTGCCGTGGTCCGTCAGCGCGATCGCGGGCATGTCGAGCTCGCACGCGCGGCGCACGAGATCTTCGACCTTGATCGACCCGTCGAGCAGGCTGAACTCGGAATGGGCGTGTAGATGAACGAACGGTGCGGGCATGGTGACCTGCTCACGGCGCGCGCGATGCAATGGTGACGGTGGCGTCGAGGCTCGACGAATTGCCGATACGGTCGAAGGCGACGACGCGGACGGGTTGCGGCCCGATTATAGAATCGTCGCGCAGGGCCACAATCATTTTTTTGGCCACGAAGTCCCAGCGCCAAATTTGTTTGATTCCACCCACGTATACCTCCGAACGCGCGTCGTCGAATCCGGAGCCCTCGTCGTCGACGGGCACGTGGATCTCGTATCCGGCGGCCCCGGTCGCGTAGGACGAAACCCCCACGACCCTTACGGTGCCGAGCCAGGGGGCGGCCTCGTCGCGAAAAACGGCGAAGACGCCCGGCCGGTCGATGGCGGCGGAGAGCCCCGCGGAGTCCGCGGTGGTCGGCAGGTACGACCACGAGCCTCCGTTTTCCCCGCTTCGAAACACCCCGTCGCGCGGGCCGGGCGCCTCGATCGGAAAGCGCACGGTTGCGTTGTGCTTGAGCACCAGCCCGGCCGGACCCAGGCGAGCCGCGCGCGAGCGCGCTCGCAGCGATTCCTGCCGCCCCGCGTCGGCCTTCCCTTCCGTGCGCGCGAATACCACCGCGTCCGCGTACACGGCGTCCGCGACATACACGAGCTCAAAGCCGACCGGCGAAAACGGGATGCGACCCGTCTCGGCCGCCGGCACGGCGGAGAACCACGCCGTCGCGGTGTCGCCGGCTTCCACCCGCGCGATGGGCCGAATGCGCCCCAACAGTTCGCTCGCGCGCAAGAGAAGCGTGTCTTCGTGGGCGGCGTGCTCGTCCGCGTGCCGCCGTTCGGTCAGGAGGTGGCGAACGTCGTGCACCGGTACGCTCGCGAAGTCGCGTTGGAAGTACGCGCCGCAGAGGTCGACGGCGAGGTGGCTCTGGCGCCATCGCTGTCCGGTGAGCCGGCGGCGTTTCTCGCCGCGACCGGTGTCGACCAAGAGAGAGTCCATATAATGGAACGCGACCTCGGAGCGGTTCCCGGCCGCGTCGAACGCCACCAACCGGCCCTCGTGGAGGCGCCGCGTCGAAGGCGCGGGCGAGATGCGGCCGTTACGCAGGAATTCCGCGCGCTCGCGCGCGTCCCCCGCCCGTTGGTAGAGCGTGTACATGTCCGTTCCGCGCACGCGCAACGCAGCCATGTCGAGGGCCAGGTCCACGTGCTTGACTTCGTCGAAGCGAAAGCGCTCGAAGGTCAAGCGTGACAGCCGCGTCCCGTCGGCCCAGACCTCGAGCTCGAAGGGAGCGAGCCGGCCGGAGCGGCCGTTGAGCCGGTCGACCACGCTGGCCGCAACGCCGACGTCGCCGAAAAATCGCAGCGTGTCCTCGATCTGGTAGCGCCCGTGCGAGACACGCCGCGGTTCGAGTTCCAACGGATAGCGGCTCCCTTCGACGGTCGCCTCGCCGGAGAGCGGGAGGAACGCGACGCGCGGGAAGGTCGGGCGGTCACGGTCCGGCAGCCGCAACCCGTGCGCGAGCGGATTGAGCGGCTCGTCCTCGAGAGTTCGAACTTCGAAATGGAGGTGAGGGGCGGTGGCACCCGTCGAGCCCGAGTAGGCCAGGACGTTCCCGCGCCGGACCGGAAAGCGTCCCTTGGGCATGGCCACGTCGACGGCGTAGCGCCCCGCGCGGAGCTGTTCGGCCCACAGCGTGTCCTCGAGGGCGGGTGCGAACTCGGCCAGATGCGCGTAGACGACTTGCACGCCGGAGTCGAGGGTGACGTGGAGAGCCTTCCCGTACCCGCGCGACGACGCGCGGATGCGCGATACCCACCCGTCGGCCACCGCCAGGCACGGGACTCCTTCCCGTCCGTACGTCCGCACGTCGACGCCGGCGTGGTAGCGGCCCTCGCGATAGTCGCAGAAGTTCGACGATAGTCCCGCCTCCAGAGCGACCGGCCACGCGAACTCGTCGGGTTCGGAAAT
>JAKEHA010000277.1 GCA_022615275.1 Candidatus Latescibacterota bacterium | reverse complement strand
TGTACAAGATCGATGGCGACTCGGTGCGCGAGGTGTTCATCGTGTCGCTCGACCGCGAGGAGTTGGTGCTAGTCAAGGTCAAGGGGCGCCTCGAGCGCGTCATCGGCCGTGCCCTCTCCGATATGGACGGCCACCCCTTCTCCAAGGTTCGCCACCGCAGCTAGTCGACCTCGTCTATTGCGCGGCAACGCCCACGGCGCTACCATCCCCGCGTCGAGGGCGTTCTGTTTTCGCTCCGCGTTGAAGCCACCCGCCATCGCGCGAGCCAAGGAGTGTTGCACCATGGCTGCCATCAAGAACTACGGCGTCGGTTACGAAGACCACTTCCCCAACTCCCGCAAGGTTTACAAATCGGGGACGCACGACGGGGTTCGCGTGCCCTTGCGCGAGGTTTCGCTCGCGCCCACGCGGCGTCCTGGCGGTGGTGAGGAAGCCAACCCGCGCGCCTGGCTGTACGACACCAGCGGTCCCTGGACCGACCCCGAGGTCTCCATCGACGTCCGCGACGGCCTCCCGCGCCTGCGTGAGTCGTGGATCCATGCGCGCGGCGACAGCGAGCGCGACGGCACGCGCCGGCGCGCGCGAGCGGACGCCAACGTGACGCAAATGCACTACGCGCGCCGCGGCGTCGTGACGCCCGAGATGGAGTTCGTCGCCATCCGCGAGAACCTGGGCCGCGAGACGGCGTACGCGGCCGACTTCGCACGCAAGAACGGCCACGCGGGCGCCCTCGCCCACGCGCAGGTGGGCGCCACCAACCTGCTCACCCACCAGCACCCCGGCGACCCGCGCGGTGCCCGCATTCCGCGCTTCATCACACCCGAGTTCGTGCGCGACGAAGTGGCCGCGGGGCGGGCCATCATCCCGGCCAACGTCAATCATCCCGAGCTCGAGCCGATGGTCATCGGACGCAACTTCCGGGTGAAGATCAACGCCAACATCGGCAACTCGGCGGTGGCGTCGTCCATAGAGGAAGAAGTGGCGAAGATGCGGTGGGCGACGTTGTGGGGCGCGGACACGGTGATGGACCTCTCGACCGGCAAGAACATCCACGAAACGCGCGAGTGGATTCTGCGCAACTCGCCGGTGCCGATCGGTACCGTGCCTATCTATCAGGCGCTCCAGAAGGTGGGCGGCAAGCCCGAAGACTTGTCATGGGAGGTCTTCCGCGACACCCTCGTCGAACAGGCCGAGCAGGGCGTCGACTATTTCACCATCCACGCCGGCGTGCTCCTGCGCTTCATTCCCTGGACCGCGCAGCGCGCGACCGGCATCGTGTCGCGCGGGGGTTCCATCATGGCGGCGTGGTGCCTCGCGCACCACCGCGAGAGCTTCCTGTACACCCGTTTCGACGAGATCTGCGAGATCATGCTGGCGTACGACGTCTCCTTCTCGCTGGGCGACGGGCTGCGTCCCGGCTCCATCGCCGACGCCAACGACCGCGCGCAATTGGGCGAGCTGCAAACCATCGGCGAGCTGACGGCGAAGGCGTGGTCGCACGACTGCCAAGTAATGATCGAAGGCCCCGGCCACGTGCCCATGCACCTGGTGCAAGAGAACATGGAGCTCGAGCTCGAGCACTGCCACGAGGCGCCCTTCTACACGCTGGGCCCGCTCACCACCGACGTCGCGCCGGGCTACGACCACATCACGAGTGCCATCGGCGCCGCGATGATCGGATGGCACGGATGCGCGCTGCTCTGCTACGTGACGCCGAAGGAACACTTGGGGCTCCCCAACCGCGACGACGTCAAGGCGGGGGTCATCGCCTACAAGATCGCCGCGCACGCGGCCGATCTCGCCAAAGGATTCCCGGGTGCCCAGGAGTGGGACAACGCGCTGTCGAAAGCGCGCTTCGAATTCCGCTGGGAGGATCAATTCAATCTTGCCATGGACCCCGAGACCGCGCGCGCCTTCCACGACGAGACCCTGCCCAAGGACAGCATGAAGACGGCCCACTTCTGCTCCATGTGCGGTCCGCACTTCTGCTCGATGAAGATCACCGAGGACGTGCGTGCTTACGCCGAGCGCCACGGCATGACCGAGGCCCAGGCCCTCGAAGCCGGCCTGGCCGAGAAGGCGCGCGAGTTCAAGGACGGCGGGGCCGAGATCTACCGCTAGCACGCGCGCGCACGCGCTGCAACACGAAGGCCCGCGTCGATCGGTTCGGCACGGGCCTTCCTGCTTGCGGGACGATGGGGTCTCGCGTCACTCGTCTTTCAATAGATCGCGCAGCGCCTGCTTGGCGGCCGGCGTGCCCATGGCGCCGAGGGCCTGCACGGCGATGCGACGCGTCTCGCGGCTGGGGTCGCTCTTGGCCACCTTGGCCAGGATCGCGACCGATTCGTCGGTCTCGATGTCGGAGAGCGCCCACACGATCATGCGGCGCTGATCGTTGTCCGACTCGGCCTCGAGCATGGCACCCAGGGCGGGCGCGGTCGCCTCGCCGCCCGCGTCGATCACGCAGTGCAACGCAGCCCGGCGCACCTCTTCGAACGGGGACTTGCCATACACTTCCATGAAGAATCCGCTCTCCTCATCTTCGAGCAGGTCACTCAAGCTCCACACCGCGGCAAGCGCGAGTTCCTCGTTCTTGGTGTCGAGTGCCGCCACCTTGAGCGCGTCGACCGCGGCGGGCCCGCCGTGCTCGGCCAGCGCGTAGAACGCGGCCTTTCTGACTTCGGGGTCGTCCGAGGTCTTGACCACTTCGTTGAGAACGGCGACCACCGAGGGCTCGTCCACCTCGGCCAGCGCATACACGGCGGCGCGGCGCAATTCGGCCGCCTCCGCGCTCTTGTCCTTGCTCAGCGCGAGCTTCTTCAAGAGCGGCACGATGTCGGTATCGTCGCGCTCGATCAGCGCGTAGAGCGCGGCTCGTTTCATGTCGAACGAGGGCGCGTCGGTGGCCAGCTTCTCGAGCGCCTTGGCGGCCGCGGGCGATTCCACTTCGGCCAGCGCATAAGTGGCCGCGGTGCGCAAATCGACGTCCGGGTCCTTCATGGCCACGTCGACCAGGATCTGCGTGACGTCGGGGCGATCGACCTCCGCGATGGCGTACAGCACGTGGCGGCGAATGTCGGGGTCCTTCTCCGACTTCATGATCGCCACCATGGCGTCGACCACCTTGGGGTCGTCCTCGTATTCGGAGATGGCGTAGATCGCGTGTCGGCGCACGTCGGGGTCGGGATCGGTCTGGGCGACACCGATCAGGAGGTCGAGCGACGCGGGGTCCTCGATATCGCCCAGTACGAAGATGGCGCGCCGGCGCACGTCCGCGTCGGGGCTCTTCAGGAGCTCGTTGATCGACTGCCTGGCGAGTTCGTCGTCGCCGCTGTCGATGAGCGCGTATAACACGGCCAGCTTGAAGTCGGCGTCCTCCTCGGACTCGTTCTCGGCCGCGCGCAACGACTCCAGCGCCGCCTTGCCGCGCGGGTCGCCGGCCTTCGCCAGCCGCTTGGCCAGCTTGGCGTACTCCATGGTGGCGTCGTCCACCCACTTTCCCGTCGGGTAGGTCTGCAGGAACGCGCGATAACACTCGAACGCCTTGGCGTAATCTTCGGAGGTGCGCTCGGTCGCCCAGCAGCTCCAGAACGAAGCTTCTTGCGCAAGTTGGTCCAGCGGGTACTTCTTGAGAAACGCCTGCGCAGCCGCCCGCGCCTGCTCGTATCGCTCGTCGTAGACGTAATCCCTGATCTTTTCGTAGTCGGCGTCGCGCTTCGCGGTTTCCTTGTCGCCCGACCGCGCCGGCGCGGCCGCGAGGAGCGCGACGAGTACCAAGCATGCGACACGCCCACCGAAACGACGGATGTCGTGCTGCATCGAGTTCTCCTTCTTCGTATCCATGGCGATCAGTCGATGGCCCCGCGGGCGCTTTCGGAGCGCATTTGCTCCATATTGATGCGCAGAAGCACTCCTTCCCGGTCGACGCGCGAACGAATCAACTCGACCGCCTCGACGTCGGAGCTCTGTTCCAGATGGGCGATCTCTCTCAGGATCATCTCGAGTTGAGCGACCAGGTCTTGCACGCGCCGATCGTCGGAGGCTTCCCGAACCGACGACGCGACACGCATCAATTCGCCGGCGCGCTGCCTCTGCGTGTCGAAGGCGGAGGAGTCGGCGGGATCGCCGTTGAGGACGGCGAGCAAGAGCAGCTGCGAGCGCTCGAGGTAGCGCCCCGCGTCGGTGCTCGCGAGCACCGCGGGACCGCCCGTCGTCCCGGACTCCTCCGGCGGAGCGCTCTCGCGCGGTCGTGGGTCGGTGGGGGGGGCGTCGATGGCGGCCGGCGCCTGCTCTCGCGTCGTCTGCGCCACGTCCTGCGAATCGACCGCGTCGTCGGTCGGCTCACGCACTTGGCCCGGGGTCGAATCCACCTGCGTCGACGCGATCATCGGTGCGTCCGGCGACGGCGCCCACATCGTGCGGCCGATCCACGCCCCCGCGGCGAGCAGAGCCACGACGGCGGCCACCCGGTATCCCCACGACCCGAGCGACCGCCGTCGCGCAAACCGGGACGCATCGACGACGATGGAATCCTCGCGAGCGACCCGTTCTTCCAGCCGGTTCCAATAGCCGTCCCAGAACTCCGGCCCCGGATCGGGGCGCTGACGGCGGCTCATGACGCGCGCCGTCCTTTGAAACTCATTCAACATCGCCGCACATTCCCCGCACTCGGAAAGATGCGCCTCGAACACCGCTCGCCGCGCGGGATCCAGCTCGCCGTACAGCGCCTCCACCAACCACGAGCGATAGCGTCCACACGTCGTCATGCGGGGTCACCCACTTCGTCGCGATAGTGCGAGAGGCGGTCGCGCAACTTCCGCATCGAGCGAAACAGGAGGCTCTTGACGGTCCCCTCCGCGATGGAAAGCGACTCCGATATTTCGCCGATCTTCATGTCGTGGTAGTGACGCAGCACGAACACAGTACGCTCTTGCGCCGACAGAACGCCGAGCGCGTTCTCGACGTCGACCTGGAAGCGCGCGGCACCCGCGCTTTGGTCGGGCCGCGCTTCGGCAGCGGCGAGCTCCGCCATGCGATCGCTCGCCGGCTCCTCCGGATCCGACGCGTAGGCGTCGATGCTGACCAGCTGAACCGGCTTCCTTCGTTTGCTGTCGATGTGTGCGTTCATGGCGATTCGGTACAACCAGCTTCCCAGTTTGGCGTCCGCGCGAAAGTTCCCGATCCCGCGAAACGCCTTGATGAATACTTCCTGCGAAAGGTCCTCGGCGTCGTGATGGTTGCCGCACAGGTCGTACGCGAGCGCGTAGATGTCGCGCTGGTAACATTCGACCATCTCTCGGAACGCGGCGGGCTCCCCCGCTCGCAACCGTTCGACCAGTTGCGGCGACTGCTCGCGCATTCAATCGGAATCATCGTCGGAATCGTCGCGTGCGTCCGAGCCCGCGCGACGAATGCGAATGTCGCCGTTGACCGTGCCCAGCGCTATGCGCGGGCCGCCCGTTCCCAGGACCGCGTCCATGGAGTTGCCGGCGTGCGTCACGCCGTGGCCGAGGTCGCCGCGGATATCGCCGTGCACCGTGCTCGCCGACAGCTTCGCGTTTACGTCGCGCGGCAGGTACAGCGTTACCGAGCCGTTGACCGACGAAAGCGTGACGGCGTCGTGACCGGCCACACTCGAGAGGGATACGTCGCCGTTCACGGTCGACAAACGCGTGTCGCCGGACAGCTTCTCTCCGATGACGTCTCCGTTGACCGACGCCGCGTTGACCTCTCCACTCAAATCCGCGATATCGATGCCGCCGTTGACGAGCTCGATGCGGTCGATCTCGATACTGCGCGGCACGCGAATCTCGAACTCGACGCTGACAAAATCGCTGTCAATGTAGCGTTCTCCGTCGTCGAAGGCGTAGTCGACTTCGATGCGGAGGTGGTCGTCCTTCAGGTCGGCCTGCACCGTCGCGTCGTCGAGGAACTCGCGCGAACCCGCACGCTTGGTGGCCGTGACCTCGATGGTTTTCTTGTCCCATCCGGTGATGGTCGCTCCGCCGTTCAAGTTGGAGAGGCTCAAGCGCGCGTTCTTCCCGACCGCGTAGTCGAGGTTGATGATCTCCTTTTCGGTCTTGCCGCTCCACTTGCTGTCGTTCTTCTTCTTGTCGTCCTTACCCGCCGACGGTGTCGTCAGCGTTGCGAACACGAGAGTCGCCGTCGCCAGGATCATGATCGTGTGCTTCATGCGTCGCCTCCGGCTCGAAGTGGCCCGAAATTCCAGTTCGGATATGTACCTGTTGGATGAGACGAGAATCCGGACCCGGAAGTTTACGCCGATTTCCCGCCGTTTGACACCGGAGCAAGGCCTTCGCTATCCTCCGGCCTTCGTTCGTGAACCGGCCGGACTCCCGCCTGCTTTCGTAAGGCGTTAAGGTACAACAGGTTCACGGAATCTCCCGTCTCTTACAAAGCGAGCGTTCCTCCATGCGTCACGTTCTCGTGTTGGTCGGGTTCTTGACCCTCGTCGCCGGCCCAGCGGCCGCCGCTCCCCCCGTCGACCTCCAAGCGATGCGCACCGAGACCGGGCCCGGCACCGGGACCGGGCCCGGCACCGGGACCTACACCGCCCCCTTCTGGCCCGATGGATCCTATCGGGACGACGTCCGCTCGCCCTCGGACTTCCTCGGCTACCCGGTCGGTTCGTTTCCGGCTTCGCCCGCCGACATCGTGCGCTACTTCGAGTACCTCGATCAGCTCCCGAACGCCGAGCTGCACACCTACGCCGAGTCGTACGAAGGGCGCAAGCTCGTGTACTTGGTGGTCGCCTCCGAGGCCAACGCGGCGCGCCTTTCCGAGATCAAGGCGGACTGCCGCAAGCTCGCCGACCCGCGCACGCTCGGGGATACCAAGGCGAGCGACGTCGTCGCGCGCACGCCGGCGGTGGCGTGGATGGCCTACGGCATCCACGGCGACGAGCTCTCGAGCTGCGACGCCGCGCTCGAGCTCGCATATCAACTGCTCGCCGGCACCGACGCCGCGACCAAGGAGATCCTCGACAATTGCGTCGTCGTCATCGACCCCACCGAGAACCCCGACGGACGCACGCGCTGGCTCACCCAGCTCGCGCAGTGGAACGGTGTGGTCGCGAGCCACGACGTGCAGAGCATGAGTCACACCGGCCTGTGGCCGTACGGACGCACCAACCACTATCTCTTCGACTTGAACCGCGATTGGTTCGCGCTGGTGCACCCGGAGACGCGGGGACGCACGGCCGCCATCCTCGATTGGATGCCGCACTACTTGCTCGATTGCCACGAGATGGGCCCGCTCGACACGTATCTGTTCTCGCCGCCGCGCGAGCCCTTCAACCCGTACATGGTGAGTTACATCCACAAGTGGTGGGAGCGCGTGGCGAAAGAGCACGCGTCGCAATTCGACCGCTTCGGGTGGAGCTACTACACGCGCGAGTGGAACGAAGAGCTGTACCCGGGCTACGGGAGCTCGTGGGCGATCTACTTGGGGGCGGTCGGGTTCTTGTTCGAGCAGGCCGGCGTGGACGGATCGCAGATCAAGCGCCCCGACGGCACCGTGATGACGTATCGCGAGACCGTCCACCACCAGTTCGTGGGCTCGATGGCGAACCTGTCCGCGGTGGCGGCGGGACGCGCCGAGTTGTTGAACGACTACCACCGCCAGAAAGTCGACAACCTGCGCGCCAAGCCGCGCACGTTCGTGTTCGCGGCCGGCGGCAATCCCACCCGCCTCGACCGCTTCGTCGAAAAACTGCAGCACCAGCACATCGAGGTCGAGCGCACCACCAAGGCGACGAAGCTCTCCCGCGCGCGCGCGTGGGACGGCACCGAGGCGCGCGACGTCGCCGTCCCCGCCGGGAGTGCGCTGGTTCGCACCAATCAACCCATGAGGCAGCTCGTCGAAGCCATCCTCGAGTTCGACATTCGCATACCGACTTCGTTCCTGGTGACGGAGAAGAAGGACATCCTCGCGCGCGGCGACTCGCGGCTGTACGACACCACCGGGTGGTCGCTGCCGCTCGCGTACGGGCTGGATGCGTACGTCGTGGACGGCGCCCCGCGCCTCAACGCCGAGCCCTACGCGATCGCCGCGCCTGCGGGCGGACTGGCCAACGAAGGCGCCAAGGTTGGCTTCGCCTTCGACGGTCGCGACGACCGCGCGCTCGAGTTGGTCGCGCGCTTGTTCGAGAGCGATATCAAGGTGTGGTGCGCGCAGAAGCCGTTCCGCGCCGGCGAAACGCCGATGCCGCGCGGCAGCTTCCTCGTGCGGCGCGCCGGCAATCCTGGCCTCGACGTCGCGAAGCTGCGCGCGCTGGCGGGAGCGGCGGGGGTCGCCGTGATCGGCGTCGACGGCGGCCTGGGGTCGGGCGCGTACGCCGACCTCGGGGGCAACGAGTTCACGCTGCTGGTGGCACCCAGGATCGCGCTCGTCGCCGGCACCGGAACCAACTCGTACAGCTTCGGGGTGACGTGGCATCTGCTCGACAGCCGACTTCGCCTGCGCACCTCGATCGTCGACGTGGCGCGCGTCGCCGACACCGATCTTTCCAAGTACAACGTGATCGTGCTCCCCGATTATTCGGGCGGGGTCGACGCCTATCGCGGGGTGCTGCGCAAGTCGGGCCTCGACAATCTCAAGACCTGGGTGGAAGCGGGCGGCACGCTCGTCGCGGACGGCGCGGGCGCGGCCATGCTCGCGGACACGTCGGTGGCGATCGCATCCGTGCGCATGCGCGATCAGGTCCTCAAGGATCTGCCCGATTACGTTGCGTCGCTGGCGCTGGCAAAGAGCGCGTTCTCGCCCGTCGTCGACAGCCTCGCACTGTGGGGAACGGGTGAGGCCAAGAAGGCTGCGAAAGCCGAAGAGAAGAAAGAAGAGAAGGAATCCGCCGGCGACCTCGAAGCCCGCAAACGCGAGGACGAGGTCGCGAGAAAACTCGCGCCGCGCGGCGCCATCGTCGCGGTCGACCTCGACCCGGAGCACTGGCTCGCCTTCGGCTGCGGCAAGACGATTCCGGCCCTGCTCAATACCAGCCGCACCTTCGTCACCAAGTCGACGGTGGTGCCGGCGCGTCTCGCACCGGCGGACCGACTGCGGCTCTCCGGGTTGTTCTGGGAGGAAGCCCGCACGCGCTGGGCGGAGAGCGTCTACGCGACGCGCGACGCGGTCGGGAGCGGCCAGGTGATCGTGTTCGTCTCGACCCCGAACTTCCGCGGCTACTTCCACGGCGCCGAACGCCTGCTGTTGAACGCGCTGCTCTTGGGTCCGGGGTGCGGAACGACGACGCGCGTCGATTGGTGAGCAGGGGCTCGCACCGAGGGAAGCCCTCGGTGCGAGCCAGGATGGGGAGCACGAGAGAGCCTTCCGTCGAAGCGCGGCGAGGTGGTATAATGGTGGCCGTTCCGTCCCCCGAAGTACCGTGACCTGCCCCCGTTGTATGAACCGTCTCGACCGCCGTATTCGCATCCTCGCCCTCGCGGTTCTGTGCCACTGGGCCGCCGCGTCGATGGCAGACCCGCCCGCGAGCGCGCCCCCCGCGACCACCGACCAGCCCAACGTGCGTCGCGTCGAAAAGTTCGCGCACGTGGCCGCGTTCTTGAACCTGGCGCAGGGAACGGTACGCATCGTGGCCGTCGTTCCCGTCGACGGGAGTTCGTCCGCCGCGACCCTCGACACGGTGGCTGCCGTCGTGAGAGGAAACCCGAGCAAGCGCTTGCGCGCGTATGTCGTGCTGCACGGACTCGATTCGTCGCTGCGCGCGGCGTCGCTGGCGGGCCGCGCGGCGGATCCTCGCATCGTGGTCTTCTGGGACCCCTCCGGTGCTGCGGCTGCGCCGTGGCAGAGTGACTCGTCTCGCGCGGGCGTGTGGCTCTACGACACCTCGGCGCGGTTCGCGGCGGAGTTGCCCGAGCCGTCATTGGTCGTCGGGGCGCCCGCCGACACGTCCGACGCACCCATCGACGGGGCCGCGCTTCGCAACCGATCGGGCGAACTGGTGCGCCGCGTGGAGGCAAAGATGGTGCGGGCGGACGACGGGTCATGACGATCGCGTATCCATCGGTATGGATTGACCGGTTCGCGCTTAGCGCGTAGCGTTTCGTCATGCACCGTCCAACGCGAACCGTGAGACTTGTTACTTTCTTGCTGTTGACTGTGCTCGCTCCCGTCGCGTGGGCCGCGCGCGGCGACATCACGCTGGTGGGTCAGATCAAACCTCCCAGCGGCGATCAGTTCTGCAACCTGTGGGGCTTCGAGCGGGACGGGCGCGCCTACGCCGTGATCGGCGATTGGGACAGTGGACCCATCATCATCGACGTCACCGATCCCACCAACCCTTTCGTTCGCAAGGTCATTACGGGCGCGGGTGTGTTCGGCTTCGACGTCAAGGTGTGGGGTAACTACATCTATTCATGCGAAGGAGGATTCGGCCACGCGGGCGCGTCGAGCCGTGCTATCGACATCACGAACATGGACCTTCCTCTCATTTCGCCGGCCTTCACCAACGCGCACGCGTTTGCGATTCATCCCGGCGGCTATCTATTCGCGGAAATCCCGGGCCTGCGCTGCTACGACCTCAACGCCGATCCCACACCCGGGGGCTATCTCTGGTTCGACGGCACGCCCGGCGGGCACGACTCAACCGTCGATCTCGAGCACGATCGCTTGTACGACTTCCATGGCTACAGCGGTTTCACCGCCATCTGGGACATTTCCAACATCAACAGCCGTCAGCTGCTCGGCACGATCGTCGACCCCACCATCAACTATCACCACAGCGGGGATGCCACCGAGGACGGCAACCATCTCTTTCTGTGCGACGAACTGGCGGTCGGCACCGAGGCGGACTGCACGGTGTGGAACATTTCCAATCCGGCCACGCCGACCAAGGTGGAGTCGTTCTTCGATCTCACGTCGACGATTCACAATCTGTACATCATCGGGAACTTCGCCTTCGTGTCTCACTACTCCGCGGGCTTCCGCGTGTACGACGTGTCGAACCCCTCCGACGTCGTGCTGCTCGACACCTACGACACGGCCCCGGCCTTGACGGGCGACGGCTACGAAGGCGCCTACGGCGTGTATCCGTTCGGTCCGGGCGGCATCGTATACGTATCCGACAGCGACAACGGCTTGTACCTGTTCACGGTCGAAGATTTCGCGGGCGTGCCGACCGGTGTCGTGGCGACACCGGACGCGAGAGCCGCCCGCTTGATCGGCAACTACCCGAATCCGTTCAATCCGTCGACGACGATCGCGTACGAGGTCGCGCGCACCGGTGACGT